>CALJYH010000001.1 GCA_937984095.1 uncultured Gammaproteobacteria bacterium
GGTGTGGCCCTGCTGGTAAGCCATCATAGCGGCCTGCACTAATTGATCAGATTCTGACACGATATGCTTGTCGATCATTGCACGGATGTCCGATTCCGGCACCGCACCCATGCGCTCATCAACGATTTGTCCCTGGTAAAACAGCTTCATCGTGGGCAGGCTCTTAATGCCGAAATGCGCGGCCAGTTCCTGTTCTTCGTCGGCATTCACCTTGGCCAGCTCGAACTTGCCATCGTATTCTTCCGCGAGTTTGGCAAGCATCGGCATGATGGTTTGGCAGGGTTGACACCAGTCGGCCCAGAAATCAACCAAAACAGGCTTGTTAATCGACTTTTCCAGCACCAGATTCTGGAAATTCTGCATACTGACATTGTGAATATAAGGTGACTCGCTCATAATAGAGAACCTGAAAAAAGATGCGCATTATATCAGGCCGATGGTCACGAAATACAAGTGTCTGTACAAGTGCGATCGTTTTTAAACTCAGGAATCACTTCATTTGAAAAATCAGTACGACGCCGCCTCGATCGAAGTCCTCACGGGGCTTGACCCGGTTAAGAAACGACCGGGAATGTATACCGACACTACCCGTCCCAATCATCTCGCGCAGGAGGTGATAGACAACAGTGTCGATGAAGCCATTGCAGGCTTTGCCACGCAAATTGGCGTGATTCTACATGCCGACCAGTCGCTCAGCGTAATCGATAACGGACGTGGTATGCCTGTCGATCTCCATCCGCAGCAAAAAATTCCCGGGGTCGAGGTGATTCTCACCAAGCTGCATGCCGGTGGCAAATTTTCCAACAAGAATTACCAGTTTTCCGGAGGACTTCATGGCGTTGGCGTTTCGGTGGTCAACGCGCTTTCCAAACAACTCGATGTGCGCGTGCGGCGTGACGGTAAGGAATACACGATAGGCTTCGTTGACGGCGATAAAAAAGACAAGCTGAAGCAGACGGGTACGGTCGGAAAGAAAAATTCCGGTACCAGTTTACGCTTCTGGCCCAATCCGAAGTATTTTGATAGTCCGGTTTTTTCGGTATCGCGCCTGAAACATGTGCTGCGGGCCAAGGCGGTGCTTTGCCCGGGCTTACGGGTGAAGTTTTATATCGAAAAGACCAAGGAATCGATTGAATGGATGTACGAGGATGGACTTTCCGATTACTTGCTCGCATCACTCGCCGACTACGAGCTATTGCCGTCGGTACCCTTCGTCAATTCGTTGCAGGGAGAGCATGAAGCAGTCGACTGGGCGGTGCTGTGGTTACCGCAGGGCGGTGAATCGATCACCGAGAGTTACGTTAACCTGATTCCAACTTCGCAGGGTGGTACCCATGTCAACGGGTTACGCACCGGTATTACCGATGCGATTCGCGAGTTTTGTGAATTTCGCAACCTGTTGCCGCGTGGAGTCAAGATCGCGCCGGATGATGTCTGGGACAAAGTCAGCTATATACTCTCGGTCAAAATGGAGGACCCGCAGTTTTCGGGACAAACCAAGGAGCGATTGTCGTCGCGGGAAACGGCAGCTTTTGTTTCCGGGGTGGCCAAGGATTCATTTAGCCTGTGGTTGAATCAGCACGCCGATATCGGCGATCAACTGGCACAACAGGCGATATCCAGCGCGCAAAGCCGCTTAAAAAGTGCCAAGAAGGTGGTGCGCAAAAAAGTCACCAGCGGCCCCGCGCTGCCGGGCAAACTCTCAGATTGCAGCAGCCAGGATGTGGGACGTACCGAGATTTTCCTGGTTGAGGGAGATTCGGCTGGTGGTTCGGCGAAACAGGCTCGCGATCGAGTGTTTCAGGCGATCATGCCGCTGCGCGGTAAGATTCTGAATACCTGGGAAGTGCCATCTGACCAGGTACTGGCTTCACAGGAGGTGCACGATATATCAGTCGCAATTGGCGTTGAGCCCGCGTCGGACAATTTAGCCAACCTGCGTTACGGGAAAATCTGCATCCTCGCCGACGCAGATTCTGATGGCGCGCATATCGCCACGCTGTTATGTGCGCTGTTCCTGCGGCATTTCAAACCACTGGTTGAGAAAGGACATGTCTACGTGGCCAAACCGCCGCTGTATCGAATTGATGTCGCCAAGGATAAATACTATGCGCTGGATGAAGCCGAGCGCGATGGTATTCTCGACCGGATAACCGCAGAAAAACGCAAGGGCAAGGTATCGGTAACCCGGTTCAAGGGACTCGGAGAGATGAATCCGATGCAGTTGCGAGAAAGTGCAATTGCACCTGAAACCCGGCGTCTGGCACAGTTAACGATAGCCCCCGGTGACAAGACCTTCAAGATTATGGATATGATGCTGGCCAAGAAGCGCGCATCGGATCGTAAGGATTGGCTGCAGACCAAGGGAGACCTCGCCGAAATATGAATGAGAATCTGGAACTCAACTACGAGGGCGTCGAGAAACAGCCGCTGCACGTCTTTACTGAAAAAGCCTACCTCGATTACTCGATGTACGTCATTCTGGATCGTGCGCTGCCGCATATCGGCGATGGGCTGAAGCCGGTACAGCGACGAATTATCTATGCAATGTCGGAGCTTGGGCTGTCAGCGAGTTCCAAGCATAAAAAATCGGCACGCACCGTAGGCGACGTGTTGGGCAAGTATCATCCGCATGGCGATACCGCCTGCTACGAGGCGATGGTGCTGATGGCGCAGGCGTTTTCGTATCGCTATCCGCTCATCGATGGGCAGGGTAACTTCGGTTCTCCCGACGATCCCAAGTCGTTTGCTGCCATGCGTTATACCGAATCACGGCTATCTGATTTTGCACGCGTGTTGCTGCAGGAACTCGGGCTGGGTACGGTTGACTGGATCCCGAATTTCGATGGCACGATGGAAGAACCATCGTTATTACCCGCGCGCCTGCCGCATATTCTGCTCAATGGCACCACCGGGATTGCGGTCGGAATGGCCACCGACCTGCCGCCACATAATCTGCGAGAAATTGCCACGGCCTGCATCATGTTGCTGGACAAGGCCAAGACCACGCTGGACGACTTGCTCAAGCAGGTTAAAGGTCCGGATTATCCAACCGAGGCAGAAATTATTACCCCGCAGGAAGAGCTACGCAGCCTTTACGAAAGTGGCCACGGATCGATACGTATGCGCGCGATTTACGAACGTGAAGATGGCGACATTATCGTTACCGCGTTACCGCACCAGGTTTCAGGCGCGCGCGTCATGGAGCAGATCGCGCAGCAGATGCTGGCCAAGAAATTACCCATGGTCGATGACTTGCGTGACGAATCCGATCATGAGAATCCGACGCGACTGGTTATCGTGCCACGTTCGAACCGTGTCGACGTCGAGACCTTGATGGGGCATTTGTTCTCGACCACCGATCTCGAGCGCACCTATCGCGTCAATATGAACATGATTGGTACCAACGGTCGTCCTCAGGTGAAGAACCTGAAGCAGATTCTGCAGGAGTGGATTGCTTTTCGCGTGACCACGGTGCGTCGACGGCTGCAATGGCGACTCGATAAGGTTGATAAGCGCCTGCATGTCCTAGAGGGCCTGTTGATTGCATTTTTGAATCTTGATGAAGTGATACGAATCGTGCGCTACGAGGATGAACCCAAGGCAGTGCTGATCAAGACTTTCAAGATCAGTGATATCCAGGCCGAAGCGATTCTCGAAACCAAGCTGCGTCACCTGGCGAAGCTCGAGGAAATGAAGATTCGTACTGAACAGGAAGAGCTCAGTGCAGAGAAAAAAGAGCTTGAAACATTGCTCGGATCTGATCGCCGAATCAAGACATTGATCAAGAAAGAAATTCAGGAAGATGCGGCAACCTATGGGGACGACAGGCGTTCCCCAATTGTCAGTCGTGAAGCTGCACGAGCCCTCGATGAATCCGACCTGGTACCATCCGAAGCGATTACCGTCGTGTTATCGACCAGTGGTTGGGTGCGCGCTGCCAAGGGGCACGATATCGATGTACGCGCGCTTAACTACAAATCGGGTGATGGTTTCCAGGACATGGCGCAAGGCAAGAGCAACCAGAATGTGGTGTTCGTCGATTCTTTCGGTCGTGCTTACGCATTGGCGGCGCACTTGCTGCCCTCGGCACGTGGACAGGGCGAACCGCTTACCGGGCGTTTCAAGCCGGCAAGTGGGGCCGAGTTCAAGAGCTGCCTGATGGGTCGTGACGAGGATCAGTTCCTGATGTCGTCATCGCATGGATACGGCTACGTCTGTCAATTCGAGAATATGTTAACCCGCAGCAAGAATGGTAAGGCCCAGATAAGTTTGCCGAAGGGTGCGCAGTTGCTGCCAGTGGTCGCGGTATCCGACTATGATAGCGGCCAGGTTGTGTCGATCACCAGCGACGGTTATATCGCGATGCTCGACGTAAAATCGGTCCCGCAGCTGGCCAGGGGCAAAGGCAATAAAATCCAGGGGATTCCACCCCGCCGCATTAAATCCGGGGAAGAGGAGGTTGCTTTTATCACCTGTCTTGCCGGTAAACAAAAGCTGGTTATCCATTGCGGCAAGAAGTATAAGACCATGAATCTGAAAGAACTCGAGGATTATCGCATCGAGCGCGGCAAGCGTGGGCGCAAACTACCGCGCGGTTATCAAAACGTCACTGCAATCGAGGTCGTTGATTAACACGAGGTTTTGGGCCGTTGTGTTTTTCAATTCAGACACCGTGTTTTATATCGTTAAAGTCCCTGCGTATCTGCTCAAGCGTTTTTTGGTAATTCTCGCTGTCGCCATAGGCGAGGAATTTGTGATAGCGGCTGTGGATCGTGGATAATTTTCTTGCATGCTTGATTGGGCACCAGTATTGCTCGGTCCTGGCGGCGATTTCCTGGACCCAGGCAATCAGCCCGTTAAAGTAACTGCAGAAAACGCAGTTCACTTTTTCGATCCAGTTGAGATATTGGAGGTTTTGGTGGTCAATGACGATATAGTCGCTGCGCCTGACTCTGGGAATATCATATACCCTGAAACAAATCGAATGATAAAAGGATACGACGATATCTAGAAAAAGTGCAGGAACCAGGCAAAACCAGATAATTGGCAGCGTTAGTATGTTAGCTATTGAAGCATTCGCGAAATAGGTATGTATTTTAGTGGCTAGTGTCCGATGGTAGCGCCGGGTTTCCGCTTCGAACTTGACCCGTTTCCCGTCGATAATATAGAGGTACTCGTCCTGCTTTTTTTGCAGTTCCCGTAACAGCTCCTGCTCGAGCTGCTTGATTTCAGTGATTATTTCCTCGAGCTTGCTCATGATGGCCCCGACCAGGTAAAAATAAGGAATAGATTGCGAAACAGTATGACCTGTTTAGGCAAATTCGGGTTACTTTTTTGAGGCTTGGCCTACATGGAGCTGAAGTCGTAGTTTAATTCCTTGCTCGGTGCCTGCAGGAATTCACCCTGGACGAAGTCGACATTCAATGTCCACAGGACACTTAACACCGCAGCATCGGTTACCGCCGGTGTTATCGTACTAATCCCCAAATCTCCTGCCTGGTAGGCAAGTTCACGAATACTGCCCTGGTTCTCGTCATTTTGTGCAAGGTTATCCATGTAGGCATGATTGACGCGCACATAGTTCGCGTTGACGTGCTTAACCAGCTGGAACGGATTCAGCCCAGTGCCAAACTCGTCAATCGCGAATTTGCAGTGAATTTGCTGTAGGCCCTTGGCGAGGGTTTTAGCGCCTTTTAGCTGGTTTAGTGCGTGCGCTTCATTGACCATGAAAACCAGTTGCTCGCCGCTGACTTTAGCCTTGGTAAGATTTTCGGATATCCAGACCGCGAGACCGGCGTCCTGGAGCGAGTCAGCGCTTAAGGGCAAAAAGAATTCGATTTTACGGCCACGTTGGCTGGTTTCAGAAACCTTTTTGATAGCATGCAGTATTTTCCAACGATCGAGCATTTTTGCGGTGCCGGTGCGTTCCGCAGCGTCCTGGAAATCTTGCTCGTAAAGTATTCGCCCATCTTCGGACTCGATTTCAAGGCTCGAAACGTAACGTTCCCCGCCCTGTGCCTTGACACCGACGATAGGCTGATACATTCCTCTGATGCGGTTATTGTTCAGCGCATCCTTGATCAGGCTCGCAGTAATTCCGTCTTCTTCATCCTGGGTCATTTCTCCCGCTTTCGGGATATAGGTCTTTGATTGATTGCCGCCGAGGTTCTGGATTTCCTCGCAGGTTTTTTCAGCACGGGATATGATTTCGTTTGGATTGTCGGGTGAATTTTCGTCGATAAATACTACTGATGTACTGCAGGTTGTGCTTATCGACTGATTCCCGATTTCGGTTATATGATCCTCAACCAATTTGGGTATTTTGATAGCCATTTCTTCCGCCAGCTGCCTGTCCTTGATTTTGCTTAGGCAGGTATAGGAAAAGGCGCCAAAGCGGGCAACGATGTCGTCTTCAGCAGCGTTTTCGGTCAGTATTGTGGCGAAATCGCTAATCAATGTATCGCAACCAGAAATTCCGACTCTATCGCGAATCGACTGGAAATTGTCGATGGCGATATAAATAATTGCCGACTGGTGTATGCCATTGACCGCCTGGGTGATCGAGGTCTTTAGCTCGTCCATGAAAAACTGTCGGTTATACAATCCTGATATCAGGTCATGCTGGTGCAGGTAGTTAATCTGCTCCTCGAGCTCCGAGGTATCTGCGCTTGAACGAATTAAAATCTGGGTACAGGGTTCGCCGTCATAACTGGCTCGAGAAAATTCAAGCGTAGCCGATATGTGCTCGCCACTGCTGTGAATCAGCTGTAACTCGAGTTCGTTGGTGTCGTTTTCGTTTTTACTGAGTTCACGTAAAAAGGTTTTCAGTTGACTCTGTTGTGACACGTCAACCATGTCAATAATCGGGGTGCCCTCGAGTTCATCAAAATCAGCATTACCAAACAATTCCATGTAAACCTGGTTGGCAAAAATATGCATACCTTCGTGAACATAGGCAACTGCGTCCTTAGAATGTGACAGCAGGCTTTGACAACGTTTCTCGCTTTCCTGGAATTCAAGTTCGAGTCGCATCGCGCGTCGCCAGATATTGATATTGTAAGCCTCGCGTTTAATCACCTGGATCAGGTGTTCAATGCTATCACTGGCGACAACATCCTGTGCACCTTCGTCTATCGCGGTAACGATGACCTCGGTATCGACTTTTTTTGCCATCGCGATCAGGGCCACGTGACGTCCACATTCACGGATCAGTTGCTGACCCTGGCTGAGGGTAAACTCGGGCAGATCGATTGAAAACAGTACCAGATCGAGGACTTTGTTTTCCAGAATATCGCACATATCTTCGCTGTCTTCGGCGAATTCAGCACGCACATGCATACCGGTAGCACGCAGGGAGCTGGTTATTTGTTCGGCTTTGTGAAACCCCTCGTCCACGATCAGCAGACGAATCAGTTTTTCTTCGTTTTCCATATACTTCGGCGGTGGTATAAAACTATTTTGCTAGTCATCAATAATAGCCGATAACTACGAATCAAACATAGATTCCGGTATGATTGGCGTTTTTTCGATCGGGACGGAAATGGCAAGCTACAGCACTAACGAATTTCGCAGCGGTTTGAAGATAATGCTCGACGGTGATCCCTGCGCAATTATCGAAAATGAATTCGTCAAGCCAGGGAAAGGTCAGGCGTTCAACCGTGTCAAAATCCGCAACCTCAAAACGGGGAGGGTGCTGGATAAGACCTTTAAATCGGGTGATTCGGTTGATGCTGCCGATGTTGTTGATACTGAAATGCAGTATCTTTACAGCGACGGTGAGTTCTGGCATTTCATGGATCCGCAATCCTACGAACAACAGGCCGCTGATGCCAACGCCGTTGGTGACGCGAGACAATGGCTTAAAGCGCAAGATAATTGTGAAGTTACACTTTACAATGGCAGTCCGATCGGGGTGACACCTCCTAACTTTGTCGAACTTGAAATCTCAGATACGGATCCCGGTTTGAAAGGTGATACTGCCCAGGGGGGCACCAAGCCGGCAACGCTGGAAACCGGTGCCGTGGTCAAGGTGCCGTTGTTTCTTGAGATCGGCGAGCTGGTAAAGGTGGATACGCGTTCTGGCGAGTACATGTCACGGGTAAAGAAGTAGCCGGAAATTCATTTCCCTGATGAATTGGCAACCATCTGCGAGCCTGCAGGTCATTCGCGAAAGAGCAAGGATTTATCGCCAGATCCGGTCTTTTTTCAATACTCGTGGTTGTCTCGAAGTCGAAACTCCCGTGATGGCGTCGACCACCACTACCGATGTACAGATTGCTACAATTGAAGTGACCGGCTTCGAAATTCCGTTTTATCTTCAGACTTCCCCCGAATTTGCGATGAAACGCCTTTTGGCTGCAGGCTGCGGCTCGATTTTCCAGATCACCCATGCCTTTCGACAGGGCGAGGCAGGACGCCTGCATCATCCGGAGTTCAGTTTGCTGGAGTGGTATCGGGTCGGATATGACCACCACCAGCTCATGGACGAGATGGAATTGTTGATTACAACATTGTGTCTGCGTCAATGCAGCTTTACCCGAATTACCTACAAGGATTTATTCAGGCAGGTAATGGACCTCGGTGTCGACGAGGTCACGCTGGAAGAACTCAGGGACCATTGCGCAAAGTCGGTTCCAGGCACGAACGCTGCGGAATTTGATTTTGACCAGTGTCTCGACCTTTTGCTGGGGATGGTTATCGCCCCAACCATGCAAGGCTACCAGTTTGTTTACGATTATCCGCTATCTCAGGCCGCATTGGCGCGCGTCAGCGAGGACGACGACAGCGTAGCGGAGCGCTTCGAATTGTTTTTCGATGGCATCGAACTCGCCAACGGCTTCTCCGAGCTCACCGATGCCGATGAGCAGCGTTCACGTTTTGAACAGGACAATGCCGCGCGCGCACAAAAAGGACTACCGCAGCACGCGATCGATGAACGTCTCCTCGCTGCTCTTGAATCAGGACTGGATGATTGCGCCGGGGTCGCACTCGGCCTCGACCGATTGCTAATGGTGTTACTCGAACTCGATTCCATCGACCAGGTCCTGACCTTCACCGACTAAATCAGTAACCTCTACCCGGCTCGACGGCGCAGACACGGGAATGTTTTTTCAGAATCGCCGTAAATACGTCCATGTAGGCTCGCGTGCAACATCCCTGTTGCACAGCGTTCTGAAAAAACATTCCCGTGCCTACGCCTCAGTAGTAAAGCTACCTCAAGGGAAAGCGCGTAAAAGTGTAGCGAGGCAGGACGCCGCGGTCCGACGCATCGGGCTCCAAGCGATTCTATGGATGGCCCAACCGGCACTTGCACCGGTTGGGAGTGTCTTTTGAGAACTTCCCCCCTAGGTAGCTGAACTACCGAGGCGCGGGCAGTGGGATTTTCTTGCGGGACGCTGCGCGACAAGGACGTCGCGCGCGAGCCTACATGGACGTATTTACGGCGATCCCGCAAGAAAATCGCGGTGACCGCGCCGTAGGCTGGATTACAATTGGAGCGGTGGGATAGCCGGTGGGGTGTAGCCGGGGGAACCAGAACCGTAGTGTCAGGTTGGGAAGTGGCCGATGAGTTGGCCCATTTTGACGGTTTGGCCGGGCGTGATATGGGGTAACCATTCCACGTTTTTGCCGGTTAGCAGTATGACGGTTGAGCCCATGTTGAAGCGACCCATTTCAGCCCCTTTGGATATTTCCTTGCGCGTATGGCTATAGTCAAATTCGCTGATTTTCTTGCCGCGTGGAGGCGTCACCAGACCGCTCCAGACGGTTTCGATCGCGGCGACATTGATTGCCCCTACCAATACCATCACCATGGGACCGGCCATAGTTTCAAAGTAACAGGCTAGTCGCTCGTTGCGCGCGAACAGGCGCGGAATTTCTTCGACGGTCCACTGCGCTACGCTGAACAAACGACCAGGAACATGAATCATTCGCTTCATATTGGCGTCTATTGGCATATGCACGCGGTGGTAGTTGTAAGGCGCAAGATAAATGGTCGCGAAATTGCCATCGGCA
Source organism: uncultured Gammaproteobacteria bacterium (assembly GCA_937984095.1). Lineage (GTDB taxonomy): Bacteria > Pseudomonadota > Gammaproteobacteria. The sequence goes on from CALJYH010000001.1 coordinate 10,018, forward strand.
AACTCCGCCGCCATGGTCTTGTCGCCGCCGAGCAGTTCGAGCGCGCTGTAACCGCGGCCCTTGGCCTGCACGATCGCACCTGCGCGAATCGGCCCCGCCTGCGATACCGTGCCGTCGCAGGGACAGGCGAGGGTATTGTCACCGGGCGCAATGGGTCGAATGCTGGGTTTTATTGGTCGAATAAAAAATTCGTTGAATGTCTGGTAATAACCGACTTCAGACTCTTCAGCGTCGTCCATATTGACACCATACTTTTTTATGAACCAGGTAATCATCGGTGCAACCTGCGGGCCGTGCAGGCGCGTGAAAAAGTAAACCACGCGTGAAACCGCGTGATGTGGCATGACGTAGAACAGCGCTTTTAGAAACTTCTGTTTTTTGCTTAACTCGGCCATCGCTACCTAATCACCTGCATTTCGACTCTTTGTTCGGACCCATCATCCAGAATGATTACAATTTCAAGCAGATCGCCCGGTTGTGTCGGCTCACTCGGATTCATCATCATTAAATGTAGTCCACCCGGTGCGAGTTGCACACTTGAATTGGATTCGATTTTTAAGCTCGACATCTGTTCCATGCGCATCATGCCATCCTGTTCGATAGTCTGATGAATTTCAATACTGGCAAATGCGTCGCTGCGCAGTGATACGATACTGACCGTTTTCGTTTGCGGGTTATGGATTGTCATATAACCCGCGCGGACCGGAACCGACGGCGGCAGGTTTTTAATCCAGGGATCGCGAATGTCGAGCTCGGCCGACGCAATCGGTGAAAATATCAGCAGCAGAATCAGGAGCAAACGGGACATGATGATTGAAATGGTACTAGTTATATTCAACGATTCGCGTCAGGTCGCGTGCCATTGCCAGCGCGTCATGCGGTGCGCTGAATAATCCTGCGAATTCAGCATTCGGATTGATAAGAACGATTGCGGAACTATGGTCGACATCGTAGCTGGGACTGCCTTCGACTTTGTTGCGTATTTCGTGTGCGATGCCAAGTGAACGAGTTAGCGGATTCAGTTTCTCCTCTCTCGCGGTGGCACCGGTAAAGTCAGGATTGAAATAAGTGACATAACTGGCAAGGACCTCGGAATTATCGCGTTCCGGATCCACCGATACGAAATAAACTCGCAGCGCGGCGGCGACATCCGGGTCTTCAATTGCTTTGACCATGTCGCTCATGGTTTGCAGGCTGGCAGGGCAGATATCGGGGCAATGGGTGTAACCGAAAAACATCAGGCTCCATTTGCCGGTTAAGCTCGTTCTGTTTAAGGCCTGGTCGTTGTGATCAATGAGTTCGAATTCTGGCAAGGCGCGCGCCTGCTCGCCAAACCAGAGGCCGGTCTCCAGTTGGATCGGTTTATTGCTGCTGATAACCCAGGAAATCGAGAATCCACCGATCAGGGCTAACAGGGCTACGATTGCGATACTCGATTTATTCATGGTCGTTATGGTGTAAAATCCGCGGCATTATATTTCAACTGCTAGTAAACACAACGTGTCGATTCCAGATCAATTGCAAGTCCTGACTACGATTCGCGATTTCATTCGCTGGGGGAGTAGCGAGTTCTTGCGCCACGAATTAACTTTTGGGCATGGTTTTGTAAGTGCTTTTGATGAAGCCAGGTATCTTGTCCTGCATGCACTGGCCCTGCCTTATGACTGGCCGGAGGAATATCTTGATACGGTTTTGACCTTGCCTGAGCGCGAGCAGGTAGTCGATATTTTGCAGTTGCGGGTCAAGTCACGTCAGCCGGCAGCCTATATCACCCGGGAGTCCTGGTTCTGCGGGCTTAAGTTTTACGTGGATGAGCGTGTTCTGGTACCTCGCTCCCCGATCGCCGAGCTTATCTGCAGTGAATTTGAGCCCTGGGTGGATAGCAGCAGGGTACAGCGCATTCTTGATCTTTGCAGCGGCAGCGGTTGTATCGCTATTGCCGCGAAATTCCATTTTCCCGGGGCCGAGGTTTGTGCTTCTGATGTTTCACTCGATGCGCTCGAAGTCGCCAGGAAGAACCTCGAATTGCACGATCTCATTGATGAAGTAACACTCTATGAATCTGATCTCTTTGATGCCATTCCGCAGCAGCAGTTTGATGTAATAGTCTGCAACCCACCCTATGTTGATGCCGAGGATATGGCGAGCTTGAGCGATGAGTACCGCTACGAACCGGAGATAGGTTTGCGAGCGGGTGACGATGGCTTGCTGATGGTCGATCGTATTCTTGCGCGGGCCGGTGAATATCTGAGCGAACACGGTGTGATCTTTATCGAAGTTGGAAATTCCCGGCCAGCGATGGAGCGCAAGTACAACTTTTTGCCGATGACCTGGGTCGAGTTTGAATTTGGCGGCGGCGGGGTATGTTGTATTCAGTCGGGGGATCTGAAGCAGCAACAGCCGGCAATTGTCGCCATCGCCAGCTAGCCCAGGCAATCGATATGACGTCAAAAGTAGATTCGAAAGAAGTTGGATTGGTCGCTGGACTAAACCTGTTTCATTTTTTCCTCGGCACCCGCGATTTGCATTACGGCTTGTGGCAGGATGATCTCGAAGTCTGTATTCAGAATTTGCCGGAGGCCCAGAAGCGCTATTCGGATTTTCTGCTCAGCCATATCCCGGAGGGTGTTAATCGGATTCTTGACGTTGGTTGCGGTGCAGGTGGTGTCGCTACGGAATTGCTGGCACGCGGGTACCAGGTTGAAGGCGTTTCACCGAGCCCGTTGTTGTCGGAAGCCGCACAGCAGCAAGCTGGCAACGAATTTAAAATACACCAGGGTCGTTTCGAAGATGTCTCTTTTAGCGCCGGCGAAAAATTTGACCTGGTGATGTTCAGCGAAAGCTTTCAGTACATTACCCTCGAAACGGTACTTGAAGATGCCCGGCAACGGCTAAATCCAGGCGGTTACATACTGATCTGTGATTTTTTCAAGACTAATGCAACCGGCAGATCGGTGATCGGTGGCGGGCATCCAATCGACAAATTTATGTCGGCATTGGAAAAATCGGGACTGCAGGTGCTGGAGGATAAGGATATAACCCATGAAACCGCGCCAAACCTCGACATTGTTGATCAAATGGGACGCGAGCTGTTGTTACCGACCTTCAAGTTAATTGGTTATGCCTTCGGTACCAACCATCCCTGGTTGGCCAAACTGCTGCGTTGGAAGTACCAGAAGAAGATTAGAAAAATAAATCGTAAGTATCTTAGCGGTGAACGCAACGGCAGTAATTTCGCACGCTTCAAGGTTTACCGCCTGCTGTTGCTGCGTAAACCGGAGCAATAATGCTGAAGGAGCACTAACCATGGCCTGGTGGGGAAAAGCGCTTGGTGGCGCATTCGGATTCATGATAGGCGGACCGCTCGGAGCCCTGATGGGTATTGCCTTTGGGCATAGCTTCGATCGCGGCATGGGCGGACTTGGCGAAGCCGAACTGGGTGCCGATCAGGAACGTATTCAGGCGGCATTCTTCACCGCTACTTTCTCCGTAATGGGTTATATCGCCAAGGCAGATGGTAAGGTCACGCGAGATGAAATAGATCTTGCCGAAGCAGTCATGGATCGCCTCGGCCTCGGTGCAGAAATGCGCAGTTCAGCAAAGAAACTTTTCAGTGAAGGTAAGGCCAGCGACTTTCCCATCGATGAAGTCATGGAGCAGTTCCGACGCGAGACCCATCGACGCACCACGCTGATCCAGATGTTTCTCGAAATCCAGTTACAGGCGGCTTATGCCGATGGCGTCATGCATCCGGCGGAGAAAGCCGCGCTGATCAGAATCTGTCAGCATCTCGGAATCCCGGCCTCGCAGCTGGATCGCCTGGAAGAGATGCTACGGGCTGGTTTTGGGCGCAGCGATTATGATCCAGCGACTGCCAGGACATCGCTAAATGATGCCTACCGCCTACTTGGAATCAATGACAGCGTCAGCGATGCTGAACTTAAGAAGACATATCGACGCTTAATGTCGCAACACCATCCGGATAAACTGGTGGCCAAAGGTCTGCCCGAACAAATGATCCAGGACGCGACCGCGAAAACCCAGCAGATCAAGGCGGCTTACGAACTCATTCGAAAATCCCGCAATTCATGAAAAAAGTCTACACGCACGAAAATCGCATGATCGTTTTCAATATGAAAAACGTGTTGCAGGGAGAGGGTATCGAAACGGTTGTGGTCAACGAGTTTGCCGCGGGCGGTGCCGGCGATCTGCCCACTTTCGATACCTGGCCCGAGCTGTGGATTGAGGATGAGTCCAAACTGGCGCAGGCACAGGCAATTGTGGAAGATATTCTTGCAGGTGCTGAAAAAGATGCCTGGTTTTGTAGTAAATGCCACGAGCAAAATGATGCAATGTTTCGAATCTGCTGGAACTGCGGTCAAGCATGTGAGTAATGGAGGTACATGTCGATGAAGATTTTAATTGCGGGATTATTGTTGCTGTCTTCGAGTAGCTATGCAGGTGAGGTTAGCATTCTCGAAGTCAGCGTGGAGTGCCCCGGCAGCTGTACTTTCTCGGTGACGCTTGAGCATGGGGACCAGGGCTGGAATCATTATGCCAATCAATGGGACGTGGTTACCCTGGATGGCAAGCTATTAAAATCTCGAGTACTGCATCACCCGCACGATGATGAACAACCCTTTACCCGGTCGCTGTCGGGGGTTCTGATTCCAGAGGGTGTTAACAAGGTTAAAATACGGGCCCGGGATTCAAAACACGGCTACAGTCGCGAGGAATATATCGTCGATATTCCGGGGCGTAGCTAGTTTTCCTGCCATAGCAGGCGCAAACCCAGGAAGATCAGAACACTGCCTGGTACCCAGCGCTGCAGCCAGCCACTGAGTCTACCGCGCGTACGGGTGCTTCCGGCGGCAACCAGCCAGGCGATCGATCCATTGACGATGGCGCCGGTGACCAGGAATACAGAGCCCAGCACTAACGATATCAGGAACCCGGGGGTTTCAACCGAACTTAAGAATTGCGGGATAAAAGCGAGAAAGAATAGCGCTATCTTGGGATTGAGCGCATCGACCAGTAACCCGCGGTGAAAGTATTGCCAGCCGTTAACGCCGTCCTGGTATGCTGCTGGTTGCGCGATTTCTCGCTTGCTTCTGAACAGGTCGATGCCAAGATATATCAGGTAAGCTGCGCCTAGATATTGAACTATCGTGAAGGCAAGTGGTGCCGTTGCAAGCATAGCGGCAACACCGCTCGCGGCCAGTACCACGTGAACGAATGCGCCCGCTGTCATTCCGAGGACCGCAAAGCCGCCCGCCTTAAACCCACGTGCCGCACTCACTGATGTCACCAGCAGTACTGAAGGTCCGGGTGACAGGTTTACCGCGAGACAGGCGACTACCAGTAAAATAAAACTATCCAGGCTCATACCGATGTGGTGCGTGCCTGCTCACGTGCGTCTACGAAAGCTTTTACCGAGCGCGAAACATCAGTCGGCATGGTCGCCCAGGAACACACACTGACGCGAATTACGCTACGCTGCTGCCACTGAGTACCACCGACCCAGCATTCACCGGATTGTTGAATATTCTTTATCGTTTCAGTGGTTAACGTATCACTGCCGCAAGCCACCAGCACCTGGTTGAAGACGACATCATTGAGAATTTCAAAACCATGCTGTTCGAGTTCCTGGGCGAATTGCCGAGCTCGCAAATGAAAGCCATATACCAGCTCGTCGATACCAGACTTGCCAAGGTATTTTAGCGCTGCCCAGAGCTCGCAAACGCGTGCACGGCGAGACATTTCTGGTGTATGTAGCATACCATCTCGGTTGTCGCTGTAGACGATATAAGCACCCGAAGCGTGTAACGCGTTAACCAGGGCAGCGCGGTCGCGACACATGATGACACCGCTGTCGTAAGGCGTGTTCAGGGTTTTGTGGCCGTCGAACGACCACGAGTCGGCGAGTTCTATGCCCGCGGTTAAGTATTTCAATTGTTGGCTGGCCGCGGCCCACAGACCGAAAGCGCCATCGACATGAACCCAGGCCCCAACTTGTCTGGCTTTGGCGCACAGGGTTGAAAAGTCATCGAAAGCACCCGAGTTCACGTTACCAGCCTGCAGGATCAGGATTGTCGATTGATCAAGTTCGGGGACAGCGTCGGTTGCAATTCTCCCCTGGACGTCGGTGTCGACCCATTCGACATTGTCGATACCGAAACCAAGTAGCGCAATTGCCTTCGATACGGTGCCGTGGGCCTGCCTGCCGGTGATGACACGTAGTCGCGGTGCATCAGTGAATCCCTTGCGGTTTATATCCCAGCCCAGGCGTTCAAAATTCCTCTGCCTGGCCGCCGCCAGGCCACAAAAAATTGACATCGAGGAACCGCTGACATAACCGGCTACGGTTGAGTCGGGGAGCGCAAAAAGTTCACGCAGCCAGGCTTCGGTGATTTCTTCCAACCGTGATGCAACCGGCGATGACAGGTACAACGGTGTATTCTGATCCCAGAAATCCGTGAGCCAACGAACCGCGAGTGATGCCGGAATAATCCCGCCGTTAACCAGGCCAAAGTAACGCCCGCCGATTTGGGCCACGGTAGCTGGTGATCCGAATGTATTGAGCTGGTTTAATATCTCGTGCGCGTCACCTGGATCTTCAGGCAGTGGCTGATCAAAGCGAGCGAGATTCTCGATTGCCTCCTGGGTTGGAAAGACGTTGCGCTCCAGCGCCTGGTCGGCATAGTTGTAGGCCGCGTCGCGGGCTTCGTCAAAGATGGCTTTCTGTTCCATTTCACGAAACATGCGCCTGCGAATTTCATCATTCATCGATATGGCCTTTCAACACTTGTTTTATCCGGATTTTCAATTCCGGCAGGACTTCGTTCTCGAACCAGGGATTCGTTTTAAGCCAGCGATTGTTCCTGGGGCTCGGGTGCGGTAAGGGTATCATGGCTGGCCAGTAATCCTGCCAGGACTTCACCAGTTCGGTTAAGGAACTCGAACCTGAGCCAAAATGGTACTGTTGCGCGTATTGGCCCATGACCAGCGTCAGTTCGACTTGTTTCATTTGACCAAGCAGGGATGCGCGCCATTGGATCGCGCATTCGGGACGCGGGGGCAAGTCGCCCGATTTACCGGTGCCGGGATAGCAAAACCCCATCGGTAGAATGGCAATCTTGTCAGCATTGTAAAAAGCATCGCGGCTGATCCCCATCCATTCGCGCAGGCGATCTCCACTCGGATCGTCGAAGGGAGCACCGCTGGCATGAACTTTACTGCCGGGTGCCTGCCCGGCAATCAGGACTTTGGCAGATGCCGAGCACTGCAGTATCGGATTCGGTCCCAGGGGTAAACTGGCTTCGCATATCCGACACCTGGCGACTTCGGACAAGAGAGCTTTTAATGGATTCATTGGGTGGTTCAATGGGTTAGAAAAACACCGTTTCGAATGCCCGTTGATGTCTTGTCATGCCAGCTAAGCTTGCCATTGACCCATACACTGACAATACCATCGCTGATTTGTGCCGGATTTTCAAAACTGGCGCGATCTGTTATGACTTCGGGGTCGAATAGCACCAGGTCGGCAAAACTTCCAACGGCGATACTACCGCGATTTCTGAGGCCAAATCGAGAAGCGGTTAATCCAGTCATTTTGTGAACCGCGGTTTCGAGTTCAAACAGTTTCTTTTCACGAACATAGCGGCCCAGTACTCGCGGAAAGGTGCCCCATAAACGGGGGTGGGGGGTCTGCATTGAAGCGATACCATCGGAACCGATCATTGCCGCGGGGTGCGTCATAATGCGTTCGAGATCATCTTCGTCCATCTGAAAGTAAATTGCCGCGGCCGGATATAGCCGATTACAGGCTTCTTCAGCTGTGCAATCCCAGTTGTTACAAATTTGATCCAGCATTTTTCCATTGCACTCAGGATGCGGCATCGATTCGGCAACCAGCACCGCTTCAGCATCGCGTATAAACTGGGGTAACAGTGAAGTGGAACTGGCTGTGTAAGGGTAGACGTCGAAGCTCACGGGTTGATGTTCGGCACGGGCGCGGTCGATCATTGCCAGGGTTTCCCTGGACCGCCCGTAATTGCGGGAACCGGCACATTTATGATGTGAAATAATCACCGGAACCTTTGCACGTGAACCGATACCCAGTGTTTCCTCGACAGCTTCGGTTACGTGATCGCCCTCATCACGCATATGGGTGACATATAAAGCGCTAGTGAACTCTCGCAGTACCCCGGCAAGTTGAACCACCTCTTCGGTTGAAGCCGCCTGTGCGGGAGGATAGTCAAGCCCGGTGCTTAGACCGATGCAGCCCTGTTCTAGCGCCAGCCTGAGATTTGCCTGCATTTGCTGAAGCGCGTTTTGATCTGCGTTTTGATCGAGCCGCTCAGCCATGCAGTCGAGGCGTAGACTGCTATGTCCCACGAGCAGTGCCAGGTTAACCGCTGCCGGTGCCTTTTCCAATGCGTTGCGGTAGATTTTTACCGATGGAAAACAAAACTCTGCTGCTTCACCGAGTAATGGGAAAGGAGGCGGCAGTTCCTTTACAGCTGCCACGGGCGCCAGACTGATGCCACAGTTTCCAGCGATGACCGTAGTAACTCCCTGCGAAATCTTGAATGGTATATCGGGCGATTTGAATACCGCCAGGTCGTCATGCGTGTGGCAGTCGATAAATCCCGGTGCGAGGGTGAGGCCGCTGGCGTCGATAATAGTATCTGCCTGCAGATGGCGACAATCGCCTAAGGCTGTAATTCGATCCCGATCGATAGCAACATCGATAAACCGGGACTCGCTACCGCTGCCGTCAATGACTCTGGCCCCGGTAAATATAAGATCACAGCTTGCCATATTCCGCTCACTGTAATTAGATACAGGGCAGGGTTCAAGCGGCAAGACGAAACCCGGTTACCACTTTCCAACCTGTTTTTGCCCGACCCTAAACCGGAAATATGGGTTCTGAAGGCGTTGATTTACAGGCGGGCCTGTCAAGTTCGGGACAGGGTAATCCTTTAATAGCTTGGCCGAAAAATCCAAATCCACCGCCAGAACGTACATTAGACAGACAAAAAGCCTGTTATCGAGTCATAGACCTGGTTCCCTCGGGTGAGATAAGCTCGAAAGCAGGGGAATCGTTTTCACCGCACACCTGAAAATACACATGTTACACGGGGCCTGAATCATGAAAGTTTTAATGTTAATCGCACACGGCAGTCGTAAGCAGGCCGCAAATGACGAGGTGAGCCGACTTGCCGAGCAGATCTCGACACTAAAAGACAGCGAATATGGTGCGGTGGTACCGGCTTTTCTCGAGTTTGCCGAGCCCGATATCCACCAGGGTGTCGAGCGTTGCGTCGAGCTGGGAGCCGACACGATAGTCGCGATGCCTTATTTTCTTGCCGCGGGCAGGCACGTCGCGGAAGATATTCCGAAAGAGATTGCCTGTGCCAGGGCCGGAAACCCACAGGTTAACATCGAGATATCCCAATACCTGGGAGAAAGCGAGGCCATGGCCAGGCTGGTGGTGCAGTGCTCGCACAATACGGGGCAGGATGATGAATCGGTTCAACATTAGGCCAGATAATTCCCGCTGCTTCATTTCTAAGTCTGTGTTACCAGGATGCCTGACAATACTGTCTCCAGAAAAGTGTTCGACAATCAATGGTAATTCAGGCGATAGAATTGTAACCGCGTTGGTAGTCAGAATATCTGGCTAAAAATTGTTGTAGTAATCCTTCAAAGCGGGTTCCATCGATGTGGCGAACCCCTATAATACAGGTCTCGTTGCGTCCACTGGGCGTCGTCGATTTTAATTTCAGAAAGGGAGTAATCCTATGAATGCCCCACTCAGTAATAGCGCCTTTATCGAAAAAGATCAGGAGCATATGATCCATCCTTTGCATCATAATCCTGCGCATGCCGGTGGCCGGGTTTGGGTGAAGGCCGAGGGCTCTCACTTGATCGATGCCGACGGTAATCGTTTCATTGACGGTCTGTCCTGCCTGTGGAATGTCAGTTGTGGCCATGGCCGCGAGGAACTGGCTGACGCTGCATCGCAGCAGATGCGGCAGATGGCATTTTGTTCGAGTTACAATGGCAGTTCAAATCCTCCCGCGATCGAACTCGCCGATCGACTTGCGGCCATGTGTTATCCGCAAATCAATAATTTCTATTTTACCTCCGGCGGTGGAGAATCCACCGATAGTAATTTCAAGCTTGCGCGCTATTACTGGAAGGCCAAAGGCAAACCGGAAAAGACCAAGGTTATCAGTCGTATCTGGGGTTATCACGGGGTAACCTTCGCGGCAATGTGCGCCACCGGAATAGCAGGTTACTGGGCTTCTTTCGAGCCCAGAATCCCGGGTTTCAGCCATATCCCGGCGCCCGATCCCTATCACTACCCGGTGCCGGAAGACGGCTCTTCGCAGGGAATCGCAGCAGCTAATGAACTGGAAAAAGAGATCCTCAAGCAGGGGCCTGAAACCGTGGCAATGTTTATTGCCGAGCCGGTGCAGGGTGCGGGTGGTGTTATCGTGCCGCCGGACGATTATTTCCCGCGCATTCGCGAAATTTGCGATAAGTACGAAGTGCTTTTTGTGGCCGATGAAGTCATAACCGCCTTTGGTCGTACCGGAAAGATGTTCGCGCTTGACCACTGGGGCGTGCAACCCGACCTGGTACAGTTCGCCAAATCGATTACCTCCGGCTATTTACCGCTCGGTGGGATCGGTATTAGTGATGAAATTGCCGAAACTATTCGCAGTAGTGACAAGCCGTGGATGCAC
>CALJYH010000002.1 GCA_937984095.1 uncultured Gammaproteobacteria bacterium
TTGCCGATATGCTTCTGCAAAAACTCGCATTTAAGCCAATCTGCCGCATCGCGCGTTGCGTCGTCGGCGCGGCGCTCATAGCGCGAGCATGATTCCCCGAGCGTGTGCATTTGGGCCAGATCGTAATCGAAGCCAGACAAATCGTTGTGCTTTATCCAGTGCTTGATAGCGCGGTGTACCACCAGGTCGGGATAGCGCCGAATCGGTGAGGTGAAATGTGCGTAGTCTTTCAACGCCAGGCCGAAATGACCAACTTTCGGGTCAGGGCTATAACTCGCCTGCAGCATCGAGCGCAGCACCACGGTTTGTATCATGTCGGCTTCAGGCCGTGCGCGAGACTGTTCGACTACCCTCGCATAGTCCTCCGGTTTCGGATTTTCAGTTCCCAGGGCAATACCAAAACTGGCCAGGAATTCCTGTAAATTAGGCAGTTTGTCGGGGTTAGCACCTTCGTGATTGCGGTAAAGCGTTGGCAGCTTGTTTTTCTTCAGTATCCTGGCGGCGCAAATATTCGCCGCGATCATGCATTCCTCGATCAATTGGTGCGCCTGGTTTCGCTGGTACGGGACGATCGCCTCGATTTTACGCTCGCGGTCATATTTGAATATCACTTCCCGGGTTTCAAATTCGATCGCATGACGCCTTCGGCGCGCCTTTGCCAGGGCCTGGTAAACCTGTTTGAGGCACTCGAGTTTATCAATTACCTTGCCAATGGCTTTATCGTGGCCCTTGCCGCTTTCAAACAAAACGGCTGCCACATCCTCATAAATAAGGCGCGCCTTCGAGTGAATCACGCCCTCGAAAAAATCGTATTGCTTTATCGTTCCCTGCTGATTGATCTCCATGCAGCAGACCAGGCACAGGCGATCGACTTCAGGATTTAATGAACATAATCCATTCGACAGTACTTCGGGCAGCATCGGAATAACCTCACCCGGAAAGTATACTGAAGTGCCCCGGTTGCAGGCTTCAAGATCAAGCGGGGAGCCAATCTTTACGTAGTGCGCGACATCCGCTATCGCGACATAAAGTCGATATCCGTTTGCCATTGGTTCGCAGTAAACGGCGTCATCGAAATCACGTGCATCGGCGCCGTCGATCGTCACGAAAGCAAGATCACGCAGGTCGCGCCTGTTTTTCTTATCGCCCTGGGCAACCCGGTCATTCAGATTCCGTATCGACTCCAGCACAGCATCGTTCCACTGGTGCGGAATATGGTGCGTATTGAGCGCGATGATGACTTCCATGCCAGGGGCATTTTCCTGCCCCAGCACCCGCTCGATCAGGCCAATCGGCTGGTTGTGATGCGACGGGTACTCGGTGATTCGAACCAGCACGATATCGCCCGGGCTTGCATTGTGACCAACTTCGCGGTTGAGCAGAACATCCTGCACCAGACGCTTGTCATCCGGTATCACGAACTCGATACCGCTCTCGCGGTAATATCGCCCGACCAGGGTTTCGTGGGCACGCTCAAGCACCGAGACAAGGGCACCTTCGGCACGATCGCGCTGCTTATCGATGCTGGTGATTTTAATCGCCACCTTGTCACCATTCATCAAGGTGCGCATTTGACGAGCTGGTAAAAAAATGTCCTTGCCGCCGGATTCCGGTGTTACAAAACCAAAACCATCGGCGTGCGACTGCACGTAACCTTTCTCGAGGTCCATGTGATCGAAGCTCAGGTAGCCGCCGCGGCGATTACGGAATAGCTGGCCATCGCGTACCATCGCCTGCAACCGTCTCCGCAGGGCTTCCAGGCTGGCTTCATCGTGATATCCCAGCGTTTCGGCAATATGCTCCTGTGGCAGCGGAACCTTCTGCGATTTAAGTAGTTCGAGCAGATGCTCTCGACTAGCTATCGGCTGGTCATACTTGGCTTGTTCACGCTTGTGGAAAGGGTCTTTGGAAGGTGTTCGTGATTTTCTGGGCATAGGTTATCCATCGCAAGTTCGCGAGTATATAGAAACATTTGCCGAGCAACTAGTGCATTTCCAGCGTGATAATTGCGGGCTCAGTTAGCTTGCCAAGGGAATGGCGCTTGCTTTCGCACCAGGCCTTGCCGCGAAACACCACAGGGAAGCTAAATCCGTAATTATCATGTTGTAAGTGTACTGTCAGGTGGTGTATATTCCGGCGCCATGCCCAGGTGGCGGAATTGGTAGACGCGCTAGCTTCAGGTGCTAGTGACCGTAAGGTCGTGGAGGTTCAAGTCCTCTCCTGGGCACCAACAGAGGTATTATCATCATGGTTTTGCAGTGATGCGACGATCCGGTATATACGCAGCTTTACTTGCGGCAATTTGTGGCATGCAGGCGGCATGTGCGACCTCATCAAACACGATCGATCCTTACGTGCAGAAATTGCAGTGGCTGGACGTGGCTGACCCCCAGGCAGATGCCAACCAGGCGGTAAAACAAAACGACTTACGTCTGCTCGGTTTGGCTACTCGTTCCGTCAATATCCCGGGCATTAAACCTGAAGATATCTTGAAGTACGAAGAACAATGCGGTGTTCAATTGATCGAAGGTATTTCGGATGTTGTGCGCAGCGATGAACACCTGCGCTTGATGCAAAAGGCCCGCAGCTATGCGCTCCAGTACAACGCGATCATCAAGATTCACTGTCAGCCGTAGCGACGATATATCTTAACAACCGAAAACACGGCGGTCATTAGCAAAAGCCACAGCGCGTCAACAGCGCCCGAACCTCCCCCGCTACGCGAAGCTGTAATGGCGTTTCCAGCACATGAAGGCGCGGTCGTACCAACCGTTCCGCCCATATTAAAATAAGTCGTATTATCGCTATCTGAGTAAGAGGATGACGGCAAGGAGCCACTAATAACCAGATCGGCATCTGATACATCGTAGAATATATTATTGCTGCATTTTATCCTGAGTCGAGCGCGTGGATGCGACAGGCCTGGCATTGGAAAATCAATCAATTGGCGTCCATCGTTGGGCGCTCCCGTCCGCAATGAGTGCACCGAATAACGGCTGTAGCTCGCATCGCTGAAAGTCAACAAATCTATATCGACATCATCACAACTAACCGGAGCCTGGTCGGTGTTGGCAACATTCCACTCGACCAACAGGGAGTTACTGGCAACGATTGTCTCCGGACTCGAGGCACTGGTAATTACAAAAGGACCGGAATTCGCGTCTATCGTAACTCTGACATCATCAGTAGCCTGGCCGCTGTTAAGGTCACGCGCCGTCATCCGGAAATCGAGATTTCGGGCCGTGCAAGGCAATACTTCGGCATCATCAAATTCGCCATAAAGCTGGGTACCCAGCGCAGGGAAATGACGCTGGGAATCGGCGCGAGGCTTATAACTCCTGAACAACGAGTTGTCGCCCAAATCGGTTCCGAAACTGTTGGCATCGGTCGCAGTTCCAGTATTCATTTGATCCCATTGATACAACAGTGGGTCGGTGTCCACAACCATACCTTTATCGAGCACAAATGGGGTATTCAACGGTATGACCCTGTTCCCTGCCGGCATCATGATAATGGGATCGGCATTAAAGGTTGGGGATTGTGTCGCACAAGCCAACAGGCCGGCACTATCGGTGAAAGCATTAATTTGCGATATGCTACCCGCATGAAAGGTGTCATCGCTGTTCAGCTGGAGATTCTCGACGCCGCATATGCCGGCATAGCCCATGATGGTCGAACCGCTGCCAGGTTCAAATGCAGATGTGGCAATCCGGTTTCCACCACCACAGTTTGAAGTACTGCCGTTAAAACTATGCTCTGCGCCAAATTGATGACCTATTTCATGCGCGACATAGTCTATGTAAAAAGGGTCACCGAGTGGGTTGCTAAGGCCGGTAACTCCATGTGCTTTTCGAGTCCCGCCAGTACCACTCGTATTGTCACAAACTGAACCTATCCTGGCGAGACCACCGCCGCCTGTGCTAAACACGTGGCCGATATCATAATTCCCAACACCAACCACAGCGTTAATCCAGTTTGCATTTTGTTTAAACATCGCTGTCGGATTAAAATTAGAGAAAAATACGTTGGGGCCGTTGTCGATCAGTTGTTGATTATTTGCCACCAGCACCAGGCGTATCCCCAGGTCACGCTCGTAAATCTGGTTCACGCGATTGATTGCGGTGAAAATAGCAGCCTGCGCCTGGTCTTCTGGTGAATCTGACTTAGAGCTATCAGACACGGTAGCGACATACTCTTGCGTCGCCGATACTGCCAGCCGATACTCGAGGAGCATACCTGGAATTCGCTGTGCGGCCTTGCTCTCGATATTTTGAGAAAATTCGCGATTTTGGGCGAGTTGGTGAACGCCACAGGAAAATGGTTGACCTGGTTGTCCCGAATTTCGAAATTTTGATGAGTAGAGATTCACCTGTCCTGATGAATAGTCGGGATCTATAAAGACCCTGCCCTCGGCAGTCTGCAGCATTCCGCTGAAACCCCTGGCAGTGATGTCGACCCTGCCGGAAGCATACTCGTCGTCGATTCCAAATACCTTGTAGGTCTTTACATCGGGATAGCGCTGCGCGAGGCCATCTTCCATGACGGGAGATTCAATGATTTGAAACCAGGCCAGGTCGCCATCCGGCATGGGCAATTGAATTTGATGCGAGAAGTCGCCTGAAGATCGGTGCGGAACCTGCCCAAGCAAGTTACGTAATGCAACCTCGTCGGCATTAAAGTAA
>CALJYH010000003.1 GCA_937984095.1 uncultured Gammaproteobacteria bacterium
GCGGTTTGCACTACATCGTCTTGCCGGGCGTCGGGAAGACCGTCTCCTGTTCGACTACCAGAAAAAAATTGCTGAAGAATTCGGCTTCAAAGCGGGTGAACATAACCTGGCCATCGAACAATTCATGCAGCAATACTATCGAACCATCATGGAACTCGAGCGCTTGAGTGAAATGCTGCTGCAGATTTTCAAGGAAGAGATCCTGCTAACCGCCTCGCAACGCAAGATCAAATCGATTAACGAACGTTTCAATTTACGCAACAACTTCATCGAAGTTGCAAATCCCGATGTATTCAAACAGTTTCCCGAGGCACTGATGGAACTGTTTTTACTGATCTCGCTCAACGAGCACTGTGAAGGCGTAACCGCGTCGACCATCCGCCTGGTGCGCGAGCATCTTTACCTGGTTGATGATAATTATCGTAGCGATGAAACCGTCAATCATTTATTCATGCAATTAATGAGCGCACCCAACGGCATGACCCACCAGATGCGACGCATGAATTCCTACGGATTCCTGGCCGCCTATATTCCCGCCTTCGCGAAGATCACCGGTCGTATGCAGTATGACCTGTTTCATGCTTATACGGTTGATCAACACATTATTTTTGTAATACGGAATTTACGCCGTTTCGCGCTCGATAAACACGAGGACGAGTTTCCCTTCTGTAACCTCGTTTACAGCAAACTGGAGGATCCCCGGTTGCTGTACCTGGCCGCGTTGTTTCACGATATCGCCAAAGGCAGGGGCGGGGATCATTCGATGCTGGGAGCTGACGAGGCTACCCAGTTCTGCGTGCAACATAAATTAAACCGCAAGGAAACCCGAATCGTATCGCAGCTGGTACGCGATCACCTGCTGATGTCGGTCACTGCGCAGCGCAAGGATATCAGTGATCCAGACGTGGTGCGTGACTTTGCCAGGCAGATTGGCAGCATGAACATGCTGAACTACCTCTACCTGCTTACCGTGGCCGATATACGCAGCACCAATCCGAAGTTGTGGAATAACTGGAAAGACGCCCTGCTCAAACAACTGTATCACGCTACAAAAACCGTAATCAGGCGTGGCATCGATAATGCACCTGACATCGATGAAATCATTAAGGAAAACCGCGATGCCGCGTTCGAGGAAATGTCCGACCTGCCGTTTAGCGCCACACAGATCAATTCGGTTTGCGACCGGGTCCCGGGCAATTACTTCCTGCGTCATCACCCGCTTGAAATCAAGTGGCATGTCAATGCAATCCTGAGTCACCCTGACCAGCCCAGGCTAGTCAGTATTCGCCAGTCCACCCATACCCATAACACCAAGGTTTTCGTTTACGGTGATGAAGCTGCGCATACCTTTTCGCAGGTAACCGGCACCCTGGGATCGCTGGGTTTGTCCATCTTAAATGCTGAAATCTTCACCACGCAGGATAACAAGATCATGGACACATTTATTATCCAGGACCGCAACAGCCAGGCGGTTACCGATCCGGAGATGATCAAGCAAATCGAGCACAAGCTGCTGAAGGCGCTTGAATCAGATTCGATTTACCAGGGCAAGTACAATACACGTAAACCCAGGCAGCTGAAGGCTTTCGACCATCCAACCCTGGTCCAGTTCGAACAGGACTACCTTAATAGTCGCACGATGATGGAAATCAGTGCCATCGACATGCCGGGTATGTTATCGGTGATCGCCAACGTCATTGCTGGAATGGACATCGACATAACGCACGCCAAGATCTCGACACTGGGCGAAAAGATCGATGATATTTTCTATCTCACCACCCCTGACGGCAAAGCCATCACCGATCAAGCGATACTCGACGCCCTCGAACAGGAACTGGTGGCAGCTCTCGAAGCCAAGAAAGCTGCTTGAGGCGCCCGGGCTATGCAAAAGGTTCTGGGTAACCCAATCGAAGGCGTAACCGACGGCGAAAATAACACGGTTGAGTTTGATATAGCCTACCCCGTTATCGGTAACCTCGTCACCGCGATTAAGCAGTTAAAAGAAATACATGGCAGTGATGTTTATCTGCTACCTATGTCAGGCACTTCTGCCGGTGGAGGAATATTTCAATCCAGCAGCAAACCAACCGGAAAGGTCATTGGGCTTCGATTCGATCCCCCATCAAGCCCCCGTGTGCGGGTAACAACGCTGCCAGCGCTATCCGAGATTGGCCTGGACGAAATAGTCATTGACACTGAGCATCAGCAAATCAGTGCGGGGAGTTCGATTACACTGGACCAGTTGAACCGGGCTCTGGCGCAGAAGCTCGGGCACAGCTACAAGGTGCCCGGTGCCGATTTGACCAGTTACCTGTACGCGGCCGTCGGCGCCACCTTCATGACCGGGGGCATGGGTCCTCAACGCAGGTATTTCAGTGACAGTGTTATCGAGATTACGCTTTACGATGGCGATAAAATGGTCAGCATCCAGGGTAATGCGCTGCAGGGATATGCCGGCACTTACGGCTGGAGCGGCATCGTTAGCGCAGTACGATGTAATTTCTACCGCCTGCCCGAAAATGAAATCGCCTTCGCGTTGCCGGTTTCAAGCAGCTCGGTTGATATTTCCAGGTTGCTTGAACATTTATCTCCCTACACCTTCCTGGATCTGAATCGAGAAAAGGTCACATCCCGTGCCGGAGTGCATGACCTGATTCTGGGGATTGAACACGTCACCGAGGGTTCGATGGCACCATTGCTGACAACCGCGACCGATAATCCCGCACAGCAGCGGGCAGCGGGGCTGCAACAAAAATGTATTGCGGCTGGTGACGATGGACTGGTTTTCATCAATGGATTCAGCGACCGCTCGATCGACGAGTTTTTACTCGACCTCGCGGATGACCAGCAGGCAGAAGAGTATACTATTGCAGGAATCGGACTCGAGTTTGCCGAGGTTTTCAGCGATCCAGAAGAAATGCGGGCGGTGCGCGAGGCCATTCCCTACGCCGCGCGCACCCAGGCACCCAGTGGACAGCTGGTTTACAAGAATCACTCCGATGCCAATATCAGGGTCCCGGAGGACCAGGTGGGGCCTGTCGCGGAACAACTTTGGGAAATCAATCGACATTACGTCGCCAACGTCGAGCGACATTTTGCCGATAGCAGCGAAATTGACGGCCAGATTCTGGTCTACGGCCACCTCAACCCCTACGGAATCGATCCGCACAATCGAGTCACCATGAGTAGCGATAATCAGGCGGCGTTTGAAAAAGGTCGGGACTTCCTGATTGAGCAACGTGCACAATATTACCGCTCCCTGGCCGTACTCTGCGATACCGGCAACGCTATTTTCGTGGGTGGCGAAAAAGCCGCCGATTCCGAGCTAGGCATTTATCATGCCCTGGGCGGACCCGAGAATTCTCCATCAGAACTGTTCAATCGATTCAAACAACAGCGTGCAACGATCCGGGCCGCGCCAAGCATGTTCAACTGGCGGGCACCATCAATCTATCGCTAAACCTGGCGACCGGCAAGCTGCTCAGTTTTTTCCCGGTAGCAGACGGGTAAGACCTGGCAGACTGATCGCAGGATGCATGCCCAGGGCCTTCAACTCATCGATCACCGGAACCGGCAGGGCATGGGTTTCAACCTTCTGGTTCAATACACCACCGATAATCACCGGCAGTGACAGGGAAGCATCGTCGAGTAGCTGCTTTAGCTGGCGCGCATATTCGAGCGCCATTCCATTATGGGTACTCAACAATAATGCATCGACCGGTTGCTCCCGCAGAATCGCCACCAGGTCGGACGGATTTCGCTCGGCACCCAGATAAACGACCTCTGCATCCGTCTCGCTCAGCAACTGTGCCAGGGCCCCGGCCGCATGCTCGTGTACATCACTGGAGGCAACCACGAATCGTTTGCCGTTGACCCTTGCGCGAAAATCCGCATCGGAAAACATCGGACGATGTTCGGCGATAACACTCTGTGCCAGGGCATACATATCAGTCGACAAAGATGCCGTGGTATCGATATCTGCGCTGAAGAGTTGCTCGAATTGATGCGCGCCGAGTTTTTTCAAGACATACAGCATTTGCAACGGATTATCAGTATCAACGCCCATATCGGCTAATCCCGTCAGAGCATTCTGAAAAATCTCACTGCCTTCTCGACAGATGGTTTCGGCAAAGTTTTCGGCAGCCGAGAAATCAACATGCGGATAGAGACGTCGCGCGCTCGCCTCTACCTGGCGGCCAAACAACTGCGCCTCGATGATTTCATCGACCGACGGAATCCGGATTGCTTCGGTCACCGGAAGCGGTAATACCGCGTGACCGCTGGGTGCATGCAGTTGAGCCAGGATATCCCATAACAGATACTCTGCCGTGACGGCGCGATTTTTTTCAAATTCAGGCCCGAAGGAAAGCGTATCACCGTAAATCATCGATCCAACGTGCTCCCCTTGATGGATCGTCTGCAGCGCCAGGACCCAGCCGACGCGTTTGATCGGATCCTGGGTCAATCCTCCAATACAATGGGTCAGACGCGCACCCATGAGCTCTTCAACGATGTATCGCTCCAGCATCGCCCAGGCTGCAATCGTAGAACAATGTCGGAATAGTGCACCATACCCGTCTTCCAGGTAGGAATGCAGCATGGCACCCTGACCGCGGAACTCGCCGAGCAACGCCATTGCCTGATAAGTTTGTGTCGCGGTTACCGCGGTGTCGCTCCAGCCGGGAGCTTCAAAAGTAAAGAACTGGGACAGGTTACCAATCGTGGTACAGCCGATGCGCAGGGCCTGAACGGTATTCGCTACCGACGCCGGCTGGCCGATCATGAAATCTCCCAGATGTGGCTGAATCGGTGCCGATTGCGCGAGACTATGCCAGTCTTCCTCCTGTATGAGCATCGGTCCGGTTTCTGCCGCCGCGGCTGAGCGGTTTTCCGCAGGCAATCCCATACGCCTGTCGATGGCATACCCGGCACGATCGAGTCGAAACCCCTGCATTGACAACTCGTGATGAATCCTGCGGATCGATTGCGCGGTGGCTTCAATATCGTTCATACCGATATGCGCGTGATACATGATGCGGTTATCCCGCATCGACTGCTGTTTGTATTGCAGCTCGGATTGCACTTCGTACTTATCCAGAAATGCGGAACGGCCGATCGTTACCTCTGTGGCCAGGTCGATTGCCTGATGCCGTAATTGATTGAAATCGGGCAAGCTGGAAGCGGCGAACTCCCTGACCAAATCAATAGGTTTCTCCATGCCTGTTAATAACCGCCTGCTGTCAGGAACATGTGCTGATGGTTAGCATCAAGAATCCAGTTTGTCGGTCCAGACCGCGAACTCGTT
>CALJYH010000004.1 GCA_937984095.1 uncultured Gammaproteobacteria bacterium
GACCTGATGAACAGCCCCCCGTTATTCGTTGAGCCTGACATCAGTTTGCGTGACGCCCTGGCAACTTTGATCGACCACGAGGTTAGCTCGCTATACGTAAACCCTGCAGTAGAAGGCGACAAGGCGGGTATCGTCACCGAGCGGGATCTATTGCGCAGGTTTCGTGAAAAGGGGGATGCTGCATTCAATCTTCCGGTCAGCGATATCGCGGTCTATCCACTGGCCAGCCTTTCTGCCGACGCATTTGTTTACCGCGCGATCGCCCGTATGAAACGCATGCATGTGCGTCATCTGGGCGTGCACGATAGCCATGGCGAGATTATCGGTGCGTTATCGGCACGTGACCTGCTGCGCCAGCGAGCCGATGACGCCGTCCTGCTGGGTGATGATATCGACGCTGCCGAAAGTGCCGGTCAAATGTCTGCGGTATGGGGCAACATTGTACTGGTTGCTAAAAGCCTGGTAGCCGAAGAAGTCGACGTGCGGGATGTAGCGGCGGTAATCTCGCGTGAACTCTGTGCACTGACGCGCCAGGCCTGTATCCTGGCCGAGCGCGAAATGCAGACGCCACCACCCTGCCCTTACGCCATGCTGGTGCTTGGCTCCGGCGGTCGCGGCGAGAGTCTGCTGGCGATGGACCAGGACAATGCTATCGTGTTCGCCGAGGGTGAACCTGGCGGGCCTGAAGACCAGTGGTTTGCAGAGCTCGGCAACAAGGTAGCGGACATGCTCGACGCTGCGGGCGTACCCTACTGCCAGGGAAAGGTCATGGCCAGCAATCCTGACTGGCGTCTGTCACTCGCAGGTTGGCAGGAGATGTTGAAGACCTGGATTCGGCGGCAAACACCCGAGGACATTCTTAAATGCGACATTTTTTTCGATGCCGTGGGAGTACATGGTGATATCAAGCTTGCCAACGCAATCCTTGACTATGCATTTAAAAAGGGCCGCAAGTCGAAACTGTTTATGAAGCTGATGGCGATCAATGCGTGCAAGAATTCACCACCGCTAGGACTGTTCGGTCGCTTCAAACTCGACCATGGCCGCATGGATTTAAAGATGGGCGGCATCATGCCGCTGTTTTCGACCGCCCGCGTACTGGCAATCAAACATCGCATACGCGCGCGCTCCACTTCGGCACGTTTCGCCGCACTCAGTGCCCAGCTCGGCAAAATGCAAACCACGCTGGAAAACCTGGGCGAGGCGCACCGTATAATTTTCCATGCCATCCTCGAGCAGCAACTACTCGACCTGGAAGCGGGCATCCCCCTGTCAAATCGGGTTGCGCCAAGCAGCCTGGATTCCGCATCACGCGATCAACTGGACTGGGCCCTGAAGCAGGTACCGAATGTTTCCAATCTTTTAGGTGATCCACTAACCCATGGATAAGACTATATTTTGCCCCTGCTGAGCACAATGTAGTTGCCGAGCAGCACCAGCGCAAAACCGAAAACGGCCTGTAGGGTCCACTGGTAACTCTCAAACAGGGTAGACAGGCCGAGCGCGATTACCGGAAATAGAACCGCGGCATAAGCCGCCTTGTCGGCGCCAATACGCCCGACCAAGGTCAGGTAAGATCCGAACGCGAGAATCGAGCCGAATACTGCAAGGTATACCAACGAGGCGCTATAACTAAAAGTGGGGTCATAGTTGAATGAAGCCCCACCGATAACAGCAAAAACCATCATGACCAGGGCGCCATAAGCCATTCCCCAGGCATTGGTCTGCACCACCGGGATTCCGGATTTCTGGTTACGCGCCGAAAGAATATTACCGACCGAAGCAAAGTAGGTTGCGATCAGGCACATCCATAGTCCACGCCAGGTATCGGCGGTGTTTTCAACGACACTGACTTCAGACCAGAAAATCGAGGCGATACCGGTAATACCGAAGCATGAGCCCAGGACTACACGTAGACGGATAGCATTGCCCATAAAAATCGCACCGTTCATGATGTTCATCAGTATGACCGTGGAAAACAGCAGGGCTACGATGCCCGAGGTCAACAACTCGGTAGCCCAGTAAAATACCAGGTAATTGCTCGAAAACAGAAACAAGCCCTGTAATGCAATAAATCCATGCTGGCGCGCCGAGTATCTCAAACTGCGTCCAGTCAGCAGACAAAACAACAACAAAATCAACGCCGCCAACCCGAATCGATAAACCAGAGAGACCTCGGCTGCAACGACTCCGAGCTGAAACTTGATGGCGTACCAGGTAGAGCCCCAGATCAATACAGCGGCCAGGTATAAACTGGCTGAATGGGTTAACAACCTGGGCCTCGCGATTCTACGAGTGCAGCCATCCAGCAATCCGTCAGCAATTTGAGTAATCCCCGGTAATCAAAAAGAATTGATTCCTGCATGGGTTCACCACCGTCGCTATAGAGGCGCAATAATCGCCGGCTTCGATTCAGATCGAGCTCCGCGGCATTACATATTGTCGCCAGGTCCCAGTAAGGGGAGGCCATCGCGGAATATTCCCAGTCGATTAACCATATGTTCGCATCGTCCAGTAGCAAATTTTCCAACACCAGGTCATTGTGCGAGGCGACGTACAGACTGTCCCGGGTTTCGAGTAACGACAGCACGCGCTCGGCCTGCCGCAAACGTGGCTTCAGCCTTTCCTGATCGGTTCGCTTCAATATCGCGAAATGACGCGATAGCAGCTCCTTCAGATCTACCCGACCAAGAAACGTAAGTCCGCTGCGATGCAAGCGCTGAACTGGTGTGAGTATGGTTTGCAACATATTGTCATCGTCGAAATCAGTCGCCCGTAGTGCACGGCTCGAGTAGAGTGTCGGCGTCAGCGTTATTCCAGAACCATCTCGCCAGCTGACTACCGGGGCAATGCCAAGACCACATGCAAGCGACTGGTTATGGGCTTCGGCTTCACGATCGATAAAACGATCTGTTTCAGGTTTCGGTATTCGCAGTACCCAGTCTTCGCGATGGTTCTGCAGACGAAAATTGTGATTGGTATAGCCCGCTAACGGCGTTATCTTGAAATCGTTGGATACAAAGTCTCGCAGCAATGGCAGACTGGGAAATACCTCTTCGAGATCGAGCTGGTTCACAGTGTACCCAGGTAATTACGAACTTCCGGAAGCCGGGATTGTTCGAGTAACGCCACGGTGTCGTCTAAAGCTGCGACGCGTCCCTCGCATATAAATGCGGTTCGCGTCGATGCAATCAACGCGTCACGAGGTTGATGGCTCACCAGCAATGCGACCATTTTATTTTCGCTTACCAGGTTCTTTACCAATCCGATCAATTCCGCGCGCAACGCTGGGCCCAGCGCGGCAAAGGCCTCGTCGAGAAGCAAAATTTTACGTTTGCGTACCAGGACTCGTGCCAACGCAACACGCTGGCGCTGCCCGCCCGACAGTTCACCCGGTTTGCGTTGCTGCAGTTGTTCCAGTCCGAGTCGCTCGAGGGCAGCAGTTACCTCGCTGACTTGCTGTCGCGTCAGACGTAAAGACGGATCGAGGCCAAGCGCCACGTTAGTAAAGAGATCGAGATGGGGAAACAGATTGTGCTGCTGAAAAACGATGGAAACCGGTCTTGATGGCACCGCCAGTTTTTCGATGGCTGCACCGTCAAGCAGAATCTGGCCCGAATCGGGTGCCAAAAACCCGGAAACCAGGCCCAGTAATGTAGACTTACCCGAACCACTGGGGCCAATCAGGCTCACTACTTCACCCGGATCAACGTTGAGGTCGAAGTGCATTGCCGGGGCCGAGGCCCCGGCATAACGAAACTCCAGCTGCTTGATTTCAAGCATCGGGTTTACCGCCGATCCCGCGTTCGAGTAACCAGAATACACCCAGGCAAAGCAGTAGCAAAACCAGGGCCGTTACCGTTGCATGAGGAATCAGATAGGCGCCCAACTGCTGGTAGATAACTAACGCCAGGGTTGCGGTATCCGGGGTTCCGAACAGCGCGATGACACCGAGATCACCCATCGCCAGGGCCGCGACCAGCGCCGCCGCCAGGCCCAGCGGTCGTCGTAATAATGGCCATTCCAGGTAACGAAAACGGTTCCAGCCCTGTAAATCCAGACTTTGGCACAGGTGATGGTAACGAGCATGATTCTGGCGCAAAGCCGGTCCCAGGCAGCGAATTACAAAGGGCAGCCCCATCAACGCGTTTATCGTGATCACGATCGGGTAAACCCAGTTGAAGACATCGACATGCGATGATAACAGGACGAACATGCCGGTACCGATAACAAGTGGCGGCACCACGTAAACGATGGACCCGGCAAGGTCGATAAACCTGGCCCTGTTCGTCTGCCCCGCCAGGGCGAGACTGGCGCTATATTGCAACAGAAACCAGCCTGCAATGACCGACATTAGCGCGGCCGATAAACCGATGAACAACGTCTTGGCGATTGATTGCCATAGATAAATACTGCTGATTATCTGCAGCAATGGTCCACCAAAAGCATCGATAAGCATCGATGAAAGCGGTAACCCGACGTATATCGTGGCAGCCAGAATCAGTGCCATATCAAGTGGCTTTTGCAATAGACCCTGGGGTCGCGAACCAGAAGTCAGGGTAATTTCAACCTCGGGCAGGCGCTGCAGTTTCAGCGTTACGCCGGCCACCAACATACATAACACAAGCTGCAGTAACGCCAGCACCACGGCTCGCGCAGGATTAAAGTCAAACCGCAAGGACTGGTAAATCGCAACCTCGAGCGTGGTACTTTTCGGGCCACCGCCTAGTGTTAACACGACCGCAAAACTGGTCAGACATAACATGAATACGAGCAGCATAACGCCTGGCAATGCTTCGCGTAGCGCTGGCCACTCGAGATAACGCCAGCGCTGCCAGGCACTCATGCCAAGCTGATCCCCTAGCTGCCAGTGATGCTCGGGAATGGACTGCCACTGTGGCAACAACAGCCGTACCGCGAGCGGCAAATTGAAAAACACGTGCGCCAGTAATATGCCATTAAGCCCGTAAAGCGATTTGCCGAAGGGTATCCAGCCCCCGGTACCGTAAACCGAAACCACGCCCATCACGGCAACCACCGCGGGGACAACCAGCGGCAATGCGAACAATCGCAGCAACAAGCCACGCATTGGAAAATTCATTTGTAATGCAAACGCCCGCGCCACCAGGATTGCCGGCAACACGCTGCAAAGCGTCGAAAGGAATGCCTGCCAGAGGCTAAAAGACAGAACACGGCGAATATAGCTGCTGTGCCAGAACCGCAGATCACCGGGCTCATAGCCCGGTAGCCCACTCAGGTTCACGAGACCGGCGAGCGGCGCCAGTATGATCAACCCGACCAGTGCCAGTACGATTCCGGCAGGTATTGCCCGAGGGTTTAGCTGCGTCATCGCCTAGCGCGACATGACCTCAAGCCACTCGTCGATCCATGCTTTGCGCTTGCTCGCCACGAGCTTGTCATCCAACAGTAACGAGGGAGATGGATCAATTAATTGCCTGAATTCCGCAGGTAGCCGATCGCTTGCCAATACCGCCGGATACATCCAGTTGGTAGTCGGAATTATGGTTTGGAAGTCTTCGCTCAGCATAAACTTTAGAAACTCCCGTGCGAGTTGTTTTTGCTTACTACTCTGCACCAATCCGGCTACTTCGATCTGCTGGTAATGACCTTCACTAAATCGTGCCGCTGAAAAACGTGAATCTTTTTCAGCAATGATGTGATAAGCCGGGGAAGTGGTATAGCTCAGTACCATGTCAGCTTCACCTTTGAGAAACAGACCATAGGCTTCGCTCCAGCCTTTGCTTACCGTAACGATGCGCTGTGACAACCTGGCCCAGGCCGCGTCAGCTTCGTCGCCGTAGATTTTCTTGATCCAGAGGAGTAATCCCAGTCCCGGAGTGGAAGTTCGCGGATCCTGCACCAGAATGCTGGGGCCTTGCTCATCTTCGACCAGCTGCCGCAGGCTCGAGGGCGGATTGGCGAGTCGCTCCTGGTTGTAGACAAAGGCGAAATAGCCGTAATCGTAGGGTAAAAATAAATCATCCTGCCATGAGCCCGGTAACGACCAGCTCTCAAGCACCATACCATGGGCATCAAATAACCCGCTGGTACGCGCTTCGGCGGTCAAACTGGTATCGAGACCGAGCAGCACATCCGCCCGGGTATTGTTGCCTTCGAGCTTTAGCCGGTTAAGCATCGAGACTCCATCCTCGAGGCCCACAAATTTTAGCCTGCAGCTGCATCGTGCCTCGAAGGCCGTCTTGACCTGGGGACCCGGACCCCACTCACTGGTAAATGAGTCGTAGGTATATACGACGAGGGTGGGCGTCGCTGCCTGCACAGCAAAAGACATTATCAGCGCCAACAGGCAAGCGCCGAAATATCGTAAATTCAAGTACATAACAGTCTCCATTTAGCTGGAAGTTAAAACGGAGAGATGGGAAACAGCTTCGATCCGCTCACATCCCTACGCCAGTATTAACTGGATCAGGTTCATCGAGTTGGTGTCGTAACAACACCTCTCAGCTCGCTAGAGCACCCCGTTGAGGAAAGATGACTATATTATTAGTGCCATGCCCGCGCAAGCGGGAATAGCGAGGCCTTAAATGACGCTTGGATTACTATTTTTTATATTCGAGGCCTGGCTTGAGTTCTTCGAACATCTTGTACACGGTTTCCGTCATGCCCAACGATGCGTAGGTTTTTTGCGCAACGGTATTCCAATTTTCGACGTAGAGGCGAAACCCACAGACGGAGGATTCCTGTTCTGCGAGCTCCTTGACGCGCTGATAAAGCTCCCGGTAAAGACCTTGCCGTCGATATTCCGGGCGTACGTATACGCTCTGAATCCACCAGAACATGCCGTTGCGCCAGTCGCTCCATTCGGTAGTCACCATCAACGAAGCCTGGATTCCATTGTCAAGTTCAACCACCAGGTAGAATCCCATTTGCGGATTCTCTATCATGGCTTTGACGCCGGCGCCGATTACCTCGGGTATTAACTTCACGCCTTCGGTTTCACGCGCCATGTTAATATTGAATTCGGTGAGTTCAGCAGCGTCCTGTGACAGAGCTGTGCGTATAATCATCGTATCTCCTCTGTTACTGTTTTTGACGCATTGCTTTGCGCGCTTCTTTTTTAGCTGCTTTTTGCGCCCGTATGACTTCAACCTGGGCCCCTTCGGCTGCGAAGGAATCGGGGGTTTCCATGCAGAACCCGCCGAGATCACCGTTGCGTAGCTCGTTGATCAACAGGCGGGATACTTTTTCCAGGTCTACCCGGCCGCCGGAAATGATACAGCCCCGTTTCCGCGCTATCGCTTCCAGCAATTCGATTTCCGTTTGCGGTAATGGCTCGATATCATAGCGCTGAATCAGGCGTTCGGGGTAGGTCTCGATAAAAAATTCGGCGATAAAGCTTGCGACTTCCTGTATATCGAGAGCGGTATCTCGAATTGCACCGGTAGCGGCAAGACGGTAGCCGCTAGCCTCGTTTTCGATATTGGTCCAAAGCATTCCGGGCGTGTCGATTAGCGTCAAATCGGATGATATTTCGATGCGCTGTTGCATGCGGGTCAGTGCCGCCTCGTTGCCGGTCCTGGTAATAGAGCGGCCCGCGAGCTTGTTGATCAGGGTCGATTTACCGACATTTGGGATGCCGGCAATCATCGCGTAAATCATCGAAGACCGATTGTTACGCTTCGGTACCAGCGCACGGCATAATGCGGGTAACTCGAAAATGGAATCATCGCCCATGCTGCACACCAGTGTTTTCACAAGGTTTTGCCGTTCCAGATTGCCGATCCACTGGGCGAGGCGCTCGGGATCCGATAAATCGCTCTTGTTGAGCAGTTTGATACAGGGCTTATCGCGTCGCAGCTGTTCCAGCATCGGATTTTCGCTGGAACCAGGTAGACGCGCATCGAGGACTTCGATGATAAGGTCGACTTGCGGCAGGATCTTTTTGAATTCCTTGCTCGCTTTGTGCATATGGCCCGGGTACCACTGAATCATGATTTGCCTGCAGTAACGAGGATCCGATAATCTGGCCAGGAAAATAGTCCCTGGCGAGGTATCTCTAGAAAAGCTTGGATCGTATCGCAAAATGAAAAAAAATACCTCGTCGGCGCCTATTTTCCGTATTCCCAATGTCATTAAAACGTTTAAACTACCGTAATGGCTGAGATCAGGCATCGTATTGGAGTCAAAGGCAGCGCGGCACAGGTTTACGAACTGCTGACTACCGATGACGGGCTTTCGAAATGGTGGACCACGGATACCACGGGTGCCGACGGGATGGGCTCGATTATCGAGTTTCGCTTCGGCGGTGGCGGACCCGATTTTGAAGTCATTGAGTTGATTCCAGATCGACTGGTTCGATGGCGCCATTCGGGCGAGATGCCGCCAGCCTGGATGGGGTCTGAAATCCTGTTCGAACTGGATGAAGGCAAGAAGCAGACGATTCTCAATTTAAGTCATTATAATTGGCAGAAGGCCGACGAGTTTTTTGCGCATTGCAGTACCAAATGGGGGATTTTCATGATGAGCATAAAGTCCTGTATCGAGACTGGTAGAGGTCAGCCCTACCCGGACGATGTCCATATCGACTTCGACGAATAAAATAATGAGTGATTCAGAAAATATCATCGCCGAACTTGAATCCGAGTTTGTTGAACTCTACAAGATTCTAAAATTCGAAGGCCTCGCCGACAGCGGCGGCAACGCCAAGCAGGCAATAGCCGAGGGCCAGGTTAGCGTCAACGGCGAGGTTGAAACCCGCAAACGTAAAAAGATTAAAGCTGGTGATCAGATTGATTTTATCGATCATCATATCGACGTTATCGCCAGGGCTGACGGCTGACCTTTGTGCCCGATTTGCGGGATGACGCATTATTTTTTCTAGGCTAGAATAGCCACCCTTTTCTAACCCGGCTCTGGATTTACGCTCCAGGAGGCTCGATGACATCACCCATCGTTATCGCGACGTTTTATCGCTTTGTGCGTCTGGATAATTTTGCAGAATTGCGTGCCCCACTGCTGCGGATCATGCTCGATAACCAGGTGCGTGGAACCATACTACTGGCCGCTGAGGGCATTAATGGTACTGTCGCCGGCAACAGATCTTCTATTGAATGTTTGCTCGACACCCTGCGACAGGATGATCGCCTGCGGGATTTTGATTGCAAGCTGTCGTTCGACGATGAAATGCCTTTTTATCGATCGCGCGTTAAATTGAAACGCGAAATCGTCACCATGGGAGTCGATGGCCTCGATCCTGCAAACAGGGGAACTTATGTCAGCCCCGCTGACTGGAATGAATTGATCAGCGATCCCGAGGTTACCCTGATCGATACCCGCAATGACTACGAGTCGGCCATCGGCAGTTTTGATAATGCCACACACCCCGACACCCGCTCTTTCCGCGACTTTCCGGCATACGTGGCGCAAAATCTCGATCCGAAAAAACATCGCAAGGTAGCGATGTTCTGCACCGGCGGCATCCGCTGCGAAAAATCAACCGCATACTTGCGCCAACAGGGCTTTGATCAGGTTTACCATCTGCAGGGTGGCATTTTAAAGTACCTTGAAGAGGTCCCGGAAGCGGATTCGAGGTGGCGCGGTGAATGTTTCGTCTTCGATAATCGGGTCAGCGTCAATCATGCGCTCGAGAAGGGTAGCTACGACCAGTGCCATGCCTGCCGGAGACCGATTACCGACGCCGACAAGAGCAGTGAAAAATATCAGGCGGGCGTGAGCTGCCCGGCTTGTTATGATTCCAAATCGAGTCACGAGCGAGGCCGCTTTCGCGAGCGAGAAAAACAGGTCCGGCTTGCCCAGGCGCGGGGCGAGCAGCACATCGGCGCCGATGCCGCCGAGCAGGCCAGGCAACGCAGAGCGCTTAAACTTGCCACCAAGCAGGCTCAACGCAAAACTGGGAACTAAGCTTTACCCATTTCGATGAATTTATTATCGGCGTCTATTTTGACACGGAATCGACCCTTAATTCCGTCCGCCGTAACATACTTGTAGAAATTGACAGCGGGTAGCTGCAACTTTAATCCCCGATCAGTCTCGACCAGGATGTAACGCGCCTGACCCTCGTAAATGGCCTGGGTTTTCTGCGCCGAGAGCGCCATGTCAAATTCAAATTCGCGCATGTTAACCTGTTATAGTGCAATTCTTGTTATTGAACGCTATCTAATGAAAACCATTGGCTTAATTGGTGGCATGAGCTGGGAAAGCAGCCTGCTTTATTATCAGCTTATCAACAACGCGGTTAAACAACGCCTGGGCGGATTGCATTCGGCACAGTTACTAATGTACAGCGTCGACTTCGCACCGATCGAGAAGCTACAACATGCCGGAGATTGGGATGGGGCCGCAGATGTGCTGGTCGATGCAGCGCGTCGACTGGAAGCCGGCGGTGCGGACTTCTTCCTGATTGGCACCAATACCATGCACCGCGTTGCCGACGTTGTCAGCGCGGCTGTCAGTATCCCGCTATTGCATATCGCCGATGCAACTGCAGAAATTTTGAAAGCTGATGGTATCGAACGTGTCGGTCTGCTTGGCACCGCATTTACGATGGAGCTCGATTTTTATCGCAACCGCATCGCCGAACATTACGGAATAGAAGTCGTGGTGCCTGAATTACACGACCGACAGATGGTGCACGACATCATTTTCCAGGAGTTATGCCTGGGCCAGATCGAACATGAGTCACGCGAGGTTTTTCTCGCCGTCATCGACCGCTTGCGCGAACAGCATATCGATGGTGTGATTCTGGGATGCACCGAAATCGGCTTGTTACTGCAACCGCATCACACCGACATCAAGCTTTACGACACCACTGAAATTCACGCTCATCGGGCGGTAGAGCTCGCCCTGCGATAGTTTAATTTTGTGGAAATTCAGGCTCGATTAGTTCAATAGTGAGATCCGAAGTCGCATAAGCGCTGCAAAATAATACATAGCCTGCTTCAGCTTGCGCTGCGGTAATGGCATCGGGTTGGCCCGCAGGATACTGAATCTCACCCTGCCGCAGCTTGCCCATACAAGAGCCACATTGCCCACTGCGACAACTATAGGAGATCAGGATATTGGCCACGTGAGCCGCCGCGAGAACGGACTGCTGCGCAGTACAGTCGAAGCTTTCACCCGACGGCAATACGGTGACGTGATGAATCGTTTGCGAGATGAGTTCAGCCCAACGGCAGGCTGCGCTTGCTGTTTAGCCAGCGGATAATCGGTTCCCATTGATCGAGATCTTTACGCACCGAATAGGGCGCGAGCTCAAAAATACCCAGTCCACGTTCCGCGGCACGCACATAGTTCTGGGTTTCACGCAACACGCTGATAAAAGGTGCTTTACGGACCTTGCGCAGGTAAGTGTCGAGTTGATGATAAATATTATAATTTTCGCGGCAGCGGTTGGCGATCAACGCAACCCTGGCTTCCTTGCGCGCAATGCGGCCATTATCGAGCACTTTCTGGATGAAAGGGGTCGCTGCTCGCATATCAATTGGCGAGGGTAAAACCGGAATAATAATGCTTTGCGCCCGCCGTAAATAGGCGCTCAATTCCCTGCCGTGAACCGCGGCGGGCGTGTCGTAGACAACATAGTCCGCACTTCTGGGCACACGGAAATGGCCAGCAGAGCCATCAACTCCCGTTATTGAGCTGCGCCCGCTGGGTCGTGCTGAAAGCCATTCAAGGCTGGAGGCCTGTGGATCAAGATCCACCAGCATGACCTTGTTCCCCTGTGCGGCGTAGTAGCTTGCAATGCTGGTTGCAACCGTGCTTTTTCCCGAGCCGCCCTTAGAATTTAACACCATGATTGAGCGCATATTCCCTCCGATTCCGTTGAGTATTCCGAGTTTCGATTATCGTTGAATTTCTTTAGGAGCACAAAAACTGGTACTCAATCGAGCCCGAGCTCAGTCCAGATCTGATCTACCTTCTCGACTATTTCGGGGGACATGGTAATCGGCTCGCCCCATTCGCGATCAGTTTCACCAGTCAGCTTGTTAGTCGCATCGAGTCCCATTTTTGAGCCCAGGCCGGATACCGGAGATGCAAAATCGAGATAATCAATGGGTGTATTTTCAACCAGCGTAATGTCGCGCGCCGGATCGGTACGTGTTGAAATGGCCCAGATAACGTCTTCCCAGCTGCGCGCGTCGATATCATCGTCAACCACGATGACGAACTTGGTATACATGAACTGGCGTAAAAACGACCAAACGCCCATCATTATACGCTTGGCATGACCAGGATACTGCTTTTTGATACTCACGATTGCAACCCGGTAGGAGCATCCTTCCGCCGGTAAATAAAAATCGATGATTTCAGGAAACTGTTTTTGCAGTATCGGGATGAAGACCTCGTTAAGCGCAAGCCCGAGCACCGATGGTTCATCCGGTGGCCGACCCGTATAAGTACTGTGATATATCGGATTTTTTCGCATGCTCATCGCCTCAACCGTGAACACCGGAAATTTCTCGACTTCGTTGTAGTAGCCGGTGTGATCGCCAAAGGGTCCTTCTTCGGCTACATCATCGGCATATATGTGTCCTTCGAGTACGATTTCCGCAAGGGCTGGCACCTCGAGATCGGAAAGCAGTGAACGGGTTACTTCGGTTTTGGAACCTCGCAGCAGCCCGGCAAAGGCATATTCGGCCAGTGTATCCGGAATGGGTGTTACTGCTGCCAGGATAGTTGCCGGATCACAGCCCAGCACTACCGAGATCGGAAACGGTTCATCGCCCTTTTGCTGACACCATTCCTGGTAATCCAGTGCCCCGCCACGGTGCGATAGCCAACGCATAATCAAACGGTTACGACCGATCAGTTGCTGCCGATATATACCCAGATTTTGACGTTGTTTTGAGGGTCCCCGGGTAGTGACAAGTCCCCACGTGATCAGTGGGGCAGCATCTCCTGGCCAACAGGTCTGGATTGGCAGCATGTTTAAGTCGACTTCATCGCCGTGAAACTGGATTTCCTGGCATTTGCCGCTTTTAATGAGTTTTGGCGACATATCAAGGATTTTCTTGTAAATAGGCAGCGTTTTCATCGCATCTTTGAACCCTTTCGGCGGCGCAGGCTCCTTCAAGAAGGCCAGTAATTTCCCGACTTCGCGCAACGAAGTCGCATTGTTTTCTCCGAGTGCTAGCACGACGCGATGCTCGGTACCGAACAGATTGGACAGTAATGGAATCTTGCTGTCGCCAGGTTCCTCGAACAGCAGTGCCGGCCCACCGGCCTGCAGGACCCGGGCGGAAATTTCGGTAATTTCTAGGTTGGGGGAAACAGATTTGCTAATGCGTTTTAATTCGCCACCCTGCTCCAGCTGATCGATAAAATCTCGCAGATCCCGGTATTCCATTTACCAGATCTTGATGCCGTGAAATTTGCTTTTGATTCTGGCTTCAATAACTAGTTTACTCACCAGGAAGCTCAAAATAATGATGGCAATAATGATGGGGACTATGATTTCCCAGTAGCGCAGGAATGTATCGCTCAAAACAAACCAGGCCGGGGCACTATCTTCATCTTTGAGATCAATTTCGCGTTGTTTTGCTTCAACTTCCCGTTGCAGCTCGGTGATGGACTCGGTCGCCGTTTGTTTCTCTTCTTCCAGTTGATCAATTTTCCCAACCAGCTCATCCATATCCTTTTCATACTGGTCGATAACAGCCTTGCTATTGCCGAGTTTTTCGATTTCGGCTGCGAGCCCCTCAGCCTTCTGCAGTTCTTCTCGGTACAATATATTGTAAGTTGGCTTGGTCACCAGGAAGCCGCGCTTAACCCACCCCTTGGTGCCATCTGGGGCGGTAACCAACGCGTAGGGACCCTGAATCTGTTCGATTTCGAGTAAATCGCCGGATTGCAATAACTTGAGGACCTGGCTGGACGAGTTTGCATTCGCGTAAAGCGACAATCGCAACTGGTCGGTTACATATTGCCTGTCTTTATCCTGATCACTCGCGTCCTGTGCCGATATCAGCGCACAGTAAAACACCAGGGTTAAACCCAGAAAAGTTCTTTTTATCATTAGCTAGCCAATTCCACTATGCCTTAATAATGCATCGATTTCTGGTTCGCGCCCGCGAAAACAACGAAAGGATTCCATTGCGGGACGTGAACCGCCTTGTTCAAGCACGCACTGCAGAAATCTTTGCCCGGTTTCAGGATTGAATATCCCTTCTTCTTCAAATGCAGCAAAAGCGTCAGCGGATAAGACCTCCGCCCATTTGTAGCTATAGTAACCTGCCGCATACCCGCCTGCAAAAATATGTGAAAAACTGTTCTGAAAACGATTGATGGCAGGCGTTTTGACAACCGCAACATCGGACCGAACCTGGTCCAGAATTGCCTGGATCTCTCCAGCCGTGCTTATTTCCAACCGTTGATGAAGTCGAATATCAAACAATGCAAACTCTATTTGACGCAACATCTGCAAGGCGCTTTGAAAATTTCTGGAGGCAACCATTCGATTATACAGGTCATCCGGCAGCGGCTCGTCGGTCTGAAAATGACGCGCAAACAGATTCAGCGCCTCTCGTTCCCAGCAAAAGTTTTCCATGAATTGGCTTGGTAGTTCAACCGCATCCCATTCGACGCCATTAATACCGGCTACATCTGGCACATCCACCCGGGTCAGCATATGGTGGAGACCATGGCCAAATTCATGGAATAGCGTTATTACCTCGTCGTGGGTGAAAAGCGCCGCTTCGTCTCCCAAGGGAGGCGTCAAATTACAGGTTAGATAGGCAACGGGTAACTGTATATTGCCATCGATACGATAACGATTAACGCATTCATCCATCCAGGCTCCGCCTCGCTTGTTTTCACGCGCATACAGATCGAGGAAAAACTGCCCGATCACCTCGCCCTGCTGATTTGCTATCTGGTAAAAGCTAACCGCCTCATCCCAGGTATCGATGCCTGTTTCGATCCTCGAAATATCAACCCGGTAAAGCCTGGCTACGATATCGAACAGCCCCTTGATAACACGGCTGTCAGAAAAGTAGGGCTTCAAGTCTTCATCGGAAATCTGATAACGATGCTGCTTAAGTTTTTCGCTGTAATAAACGTAATCCCAGGCCTCGAGTTCACCCTCAAACCCCAGCGACTCGGCAAAAGTCTGACGTTCATTAACTTCGTCGATAGCGGCTGGTTGCGAGCGCCGGGCAAGGTCGTTGAGAAAGTCGACCACCTGCTCGACATTTGTCGCCATCTTGGTTTCGAGCGAGTACTCGGCGTAATGACTAAAACCGAGGATTTTGGCCTTTTCCTGCCTTTTAGCGACAATTTCGATCATTATGCCTGCATTATCCCAGATTTTATCGGTAATGCCCTGGTCCGAGGCGCGCGTCATATAGGCCTCGTAAACTTCCCTGCGCAAGTCTCGATTATCGGCATAGGTCATCACTGCAAGATAGCAGGGCATATCCAGTGTAACCCGATAACCCGTTAATTCTTTTTGCTCGGCTAATTGCCGTAACATTGCCAACGCATATTGGGGCAAGCCCTTCAATTCGGCCTCATCCTGGGTCAGGTATTGCCAGGCCTGCGTGGCATCAAGCAGATTGTTTTCGAATCTGGATTGCAGGTCAGATAAATCCTTTTGCAATTGCTGGTAACGCGCACGGTCTTCCCCTTCAAGCTCTACCCCACCCAGGCGAAAATGCTTCAATGCATCGGTTATTGCTTTCTGCTGTGCCGGGCTGAAGTCGCTAAAAACCGCGGAGGCGGCAATACCACGATACCCCTGATAAAGGTTGTGATTCTGGCTGATCTCGGTCGAATATTCGCTCAGTAATGGCAGACACTTGTTATACGCATCCCGCAATTCAGGACTGCTTTTAACCGAATTCAAATGCCGAACCGGTGACCATGCCTTGTCGAGTCGATCACCCATTAATTCCAGGGGTTTGATCAGATTATCCCAGCTCGGCTCCGGTTGTTTGATTAACTGTGATATCGCGCTACGGTTTTCACTGATTAGCTGCTTGATAGCAGGTTCGATTATTTCGGGTTTTATTTCGCTGAATGCCGGCAAATTGCCGGGTTCGAGTAACGGATTGGTCAAGGTTGGATCACAAGGTCTGTTTAAAGCCCGCTAGTCTACTCAACTAGAGACTGCATTCAAATGGAAAAGGGCGTACGAATAGAAATCATCACGACGAGCGCAGTAAAAGTCAGGAAGGCTCCCGTTATGGAAAAGCGGGCTTTCCACTTTTTAAGCGTAATCAGGTCCTCCTCTCCCCTTGCCGACAGGATATACGGCTGCTGACTATTCGCGGGGTGTGAAATAACATGGTGTTCCCGTTTCTCATTATTTAGCCGGTTTAAAACCTGTTTACGGGCCGCGGCTCTAATCACCTTCCACTCCCGCTTCTCGATTTTTCCATTCTGATCCAGGTCGTACTCACGCAGATACTTTCCTGGCTGTAACTTCCAGGTTTGAACCAGGTCTTCAACCTGCTTCGAAATAAACTCGTCGGATGGATTGCTATGCACGGTACGAAACCATCCAAGTGCATACAGGCTGCTGGCTGGCAGCAGCAAGCGCTCTCGAAAGCGGTAACTGCCCATACTGAGGCTAAACCTGGCCGCTTTTTTCGGTACACGAGTGCTGTACTCGGTGCTATGCCCATACCAGGTGGTATCCAGCTCGGGTATCACCTGTGCATCGTCGGGATCAACGATGCAGTCGCCAGTATCATCGACCAGACGAAACATGTGGCTGCTGCGTTCATCCGAGATGTTGGTCCAGGTCGTACGCTTTCCAGAGCGGTGCTTCTTGTCAATCGTGCAGTGATACCATAAGCATCGACGCTTGCTAAACGGCGAATGTATCTCACCATTTGGCATCCATTCGCCTAGACCCTTGAGCTCGACATGACCTTGCGCTGCTGATCTGATTCTCGAGGTCGCAGTTCCGTCCATGAAACGGTAACGCTTGGTAACGCTGGAGGAATAATAGACCAGGTATGCAAACACTGCGACCAACCCGCCGAGCAACACCAGGTATTCAATCCTGGGCAATTCCAGAATTTCAAACTCGAGCCAGGAAAACATAGCCGGGGTATTGTGCCTGGTATCAGGTTTCGAATAACTGTTTTACGCTGACATCGGCAATTTCGCCGGCTTCAAATTCAAGCAGGTCGCGCGGGCCGAATCCTAGCAGTCGCGCGACGATCAGATCCGGGAATGTATCAATTGCGATATTGTTGATATTTGCAGACTCGTTGTAGAACTCCCTGCGATCGGCAATGGTATTTTCCAAAGCGCTGATACGGCCTTGTAAATGCTGAAAGTTTTCATTTGCTCGCAGTTCTGGATAATCCTCGGCGAGAGCAAAAAGCTGGCCCAGTCCCATGCGAAGCGCCCCCTCTGCCAGGCCGAGCCCTGGAACATCCTGGTTTTGCCTGGCTTCCGAAACCCGTGAGCGCGCCTGCATGACCTTCTCCAGTGTTTCCTGTTCAAACTTCATGTACTGCTTACAGGTTTCTACCAGTTTCGGTATTTCATCGTGGCGCTGCTTAAGCAGCACGTCGATATTCGACCATGCTTTCGAAACATTGTGTTTGATGCGTACTAGATGGTTGTAAATACTGATGACATAAATCACCAGTGCCGCAATCACTCCCCAGAAGATGATACTGGCAATATTATCCATCAGATTACTCCCTTATTATTAAAAATGTTCTTCTTATATAGAGATTATTTTAATAAAATCAAGGGGTTGCTATACATCAAGATTGCTGACGTTGAGCGCGTTGGTTTCGATAAAATCCCGCCTTGGT
The DNA here is from genome assembly GCA_937984095.1 of uncultured Gammaproteobacteria bacterium. GTDB lineage: Bacteria > Pseudomonadota > Gammaproteobacteria. The sequence continues at coordinate 17,778 of CALJYH010000004.1, forward strand.
TCAACTTGATCACCCATAAGCGTGGTAAACACCTGGTCTGCGGCAATCACATCTTCGATACGTACCTGGAGCAATCGCCGATTATCCGGGTCCATAGTCGTTTCCCAAAGCTGGTCAGGATTCATTTCACCAAGACCTTTATAGCGCTGTATGTTCAATCCCTTACGCGCCTCTCGCAACAGCCAGTAATAAACCTCGCTGAATCTTTTGACTTCCTGTCGACGCTCACCTCGATTTATATAAGATTCTGCGGTAAACATGTCGCCGACCTGTTCGACAAACTGCCCGATCGGCTGGTAATCGGAACTATTGAAGAACTCGCTGCTAAGCTCACTCGAATTACTGAGACCGTGCAAGCGCTTGTCAACAATCAAACCGAAGCGGTTGCTACTGTCGTCCCCTTTGACTGACACTGTGTAGGAAACGGATGCTTCACTTTTTGCATTGAGTCTTGCCGATAATACTTCGCCCCAAGCGCCGATTGCCTTTTCATCCAACAGGGTTGCCTCGTTAACTGGCGATAAATCGACCAGTTCTTCCAGCACCTCGGCAGGAATATGCTGCGACAGGCGTTCAAATATTGCTAGTATGGTTATGAATTGGCGTGCGAGACTCTCTAATGCCAGATCAGAAATCGCTGGCGAATCGGCCGTTAGGTGGAGGCTGGCTCCCTCGATTGCTAGCTGCAACAAATAGGCATTCAGTTCCCTGTCATCTTTAACATATCTCTCCTGCTTGCCTTTCTTGACCTTGTAAAGCGGTGGTTGAGCGATATAAACATGCCCACGCTCCACCAATTCTTGCATTTGCCGGTAAAAAAAGGTTAACAGCAGCGTACGAATATGCGACCCATCGACATCCGCGTCCGTCATGATAATAATGTGGTGATAACGCAGTTTATCGATATCAAATTCTTCCCGGCCAATTCCACAACCAAGCGCAGTAATCAAGGTACCAACCTCCGCCGATTGCAGCATCTTGTCAAAACGCGCTTTCTCGACGTTCAATATTTTACCCTTGAGCGGCAGAATGGCCTGGGTTTTGCGGTTGCGGCCCTGTTTTGCCGACCCACCAGCTGAATCCCCTTCCACGAGGTATATTTCCGATAGAGAGGGATCTTTTTCCTGGCAATCCGCGAGTTTGCCCGGCAAACCGGCTATATCCAATGCTCCCTTGCGACGTGTCATTTCACGTGCTTTACGTGCTGCTTCGCGTGCTCTCGCTGCCTCCATAATCTTGTTCGTAATCGCGCGCGCATCAGTAGGGTTTTCTTCCAGAAAGTCCTTCAGACGCTCGCTGACCACGGATTCTACAATTCCCTTAATTTCAGACGACACCAGTTTATCCTTGGTTTGCGAAGAAAATTTCGGGTCGGGTATTTTGACCGATAAAACTGCAGTCAAACCTTCACGGGCATCATCACCGCCTGTATTGGGCTTCTCCTTTTTGGCCTGGCTGTTTTCCATGTATTGGTTTAGCGTGCGCGTCAATGCTGACCGAAAGCCCGACAAATGCGTACCGCCGTCTCGCTGGGGGATGTTATTGGTAAAACAGAAAATATTTTCCTGGTATGAATCGTTCCACTGCATAGACACTTCAACAACAACATCATCCAGTTCCATGTCGATATCGATAGCCTTATCATGAATCGGATTCTTGTTTTTGTTCAAATACTCGACGAAAGCTCGAATCCCGCCTTCGTATTCAAAGGTATCTTCCTTATTATTCCGATGATCAATGAGATGAATACGCACACCAGAGTTTAAGAAGGACAGTTCGCGTAACCGTTTCGCAAGGATATCGTAGTGAAATTCGATATCGCTGAATATCTCGCGGCTTGGCAGAAAGCGTAGCTCTGTGCCGGTCTGTTCCGTGGCTTTGATCTCTTCAAGACTACCCTGTGGCTCACCCAGTCGGTATTCCTGTCGATACACCTTGCCTTCTCTTTTTATGCGCAGAGACAATGTTTCAGACAGCGCATTCACAACTGAAATCCCGACGCCGTGTAATCCGCCTGAAACCTTGTAAGAGTTATCATCAAATTTTCCACCCGCGTGCAAGACCGTCATGATAACTTCCGCTGCCGAGCGCCCTTCATCCTCATGAATATCTACAGGTATTCCTCGTCCATCGTCCTTAACCGATATCGATCCATCAGTATTTATCGTGACTTTTATTTCGGAGCAGTGGCCCGCAAGTGCTTCATCAATAGAATTGTCAACTGCTTCAAAAACCATATGGTGCAAGCCGGTACCATCATCGGTATCACCAATGTACATCCCGGGCCGTTTGCGTACAGCATCGAGGCCTTTTAGCACTTGTATGCTAGTGGAATCGTATTTTGTCATGTAAGGATCTAGCTGAAATTTTGAGGCTTTATTGTACCATGTTCCACGTGGAACAATTTAAATTCTTTTACTCTGAGAGAGCGTGGCGAAACATTATCTATGTTACTGATAAACAGCTGTAAATCCATATCTAGTAATTGGTCATAGATCAAGTTCTGTGCTTCTTGATCTAGTTCTGAATGCAAGTCATCAATCAACAGGATAATCCGGGTTTCCCGGGTTTTATTCACGAGCTTTAGAGCCGCCAACAACATCGCCAGGCATAGACGTTTACTCTGGCCGCGAGACAGAACCTCATCGACTTTTCTGCCATCAGATGTCATAACAATATCGTCACGATGAATGCCGACACTGGTGAAGCCTCTTCGAATATCTCCTTCACGGTGACCGCTGAGCGCGTCTGCAAGTTCCTGATCACCTGGCCAGCCTTGCTGATAACCTATTTCAAGCGAAAAGCCCGATAGTATTTTACCAAGCTCTTTTGAAAGAATATTCTCCACGGCTTCAGAATACTCGCGGCGCATCGAGCTGATTTCTAATGATGGATCGAGCAAATACTGATCCCAGTAATCCAGTAACTTGAAATCTTTACGGGTTTTTAAAAGACGATTGCGTTGCTTTAATGCATGCTGAAACTTTCGCCAGTGTTCCGCATAGCTTGGTTCCACGTGAAACAAACACCAATCCAGAAATGCCCTTCGCTTCTGTGGGGCTCCTTCGATTAGCTGAAAAATGTCTGCATTGAGAATATTAATCGGTGCCCTTTTGACTAACTCAGAGCGCCTTTTGATAGTTTCACCGTCGATTCGTATCTCGAGCTTTTTACTATTCTTGGCTAAACCCGCTTTGAAACCTTCGAATCTTCCAAACAATAGAAATCCCGACTTGCCGTATTGAATGCATTGTTTCAGTTGGTGGGTGCGAAACGAACGTCCCTGGCACAGAACGAAAATAGTCTCCAGCAAGCTGGTTTTTCCAGAACCATTGGCACCATTAATTAAATTGAGTCGCGGATCAAAATCGAGCGTTGTGCTCTTCAGGTTTCTGAAATCCGTCAGACTAAGCTGACTGAGCGCCATGTTAGGCCTCAGAGTTCCCTATAGCCGCATCGGCATAACAACATATAGACTGGAATCATCCTTGCTGTCGCTGATAATTGCGCTACTGTTCGAATCCTTTAATTTAACCTGGACCTTATCGGAATCAAGGACAGTCAGGACATCAATTATATAAGTCACATTAAAACCAATTTCTATATCTGCCTCACTGTAATCAACCTGGAGTTCTTCTTCAGCCTCTTCCTGGTCTGGATTATTTGCCTGAATCGATAAATTACCGTTGGTCAATGTCAGACGGATGCCACGATATTTCTCGTTAGATAAAATAGCGATTCTACTCATCGAGCTTTTTAAAACTTCTCGATCAACTTCCAATATTTTATTCCCGTCGACTGGGATTACCCTTTGGTAGTCGGGAAATTTTCCATCAATGAGTTTTGTTGTGAAAACCAGAGAATCTGTCTCGACCCGTAAATGATTTTGACTTAATACACAGCGGGCAGGACTATCTCCAGAATCGAGAAGACGCGAGAGTTCAAGAACGGCTTTTCGCGGAATGATAATCTGTTTTTCTCCGTCAATTCCGGTATCCAGACTGGTTTCGCTTAAAGCCAGGCGATGTCCATCTGTCGCAACTAGCTTGATTTTGTCAGGTGATATCTCCATTAAAATGCCATTCAGGTAATAGCGCACGTCTTGCTGCGCCATGGCAAACGAGGTTTTATCGAATAATTCCTTAAAAATGTTTTGCGGTATCGAGAAAGAGTGCAACTCCTCTATTTCTTCGAGACTGGGAAAATCTCTCGCCTGGAGTGAAGCCAGACTAAAGCGACTGCGAGCTGACGTAAGCGATACCCGGGAATCCTCAATGTTGAAGTTAATCACCGAAGATTCCGGCAATGCTTTGCATATATCGAGAAGTTTACGAGCAGGGATTGTTGTTTGAAATTCATCGCTATTGTCGGCGGCAATTCGAGCAACCATTTCGATTTCAAGGTCGGTAGCGGTCAGTGTTATGTCACTACCCGATGACTTAAGTAAAACATTCCCCAGTATCGGTAAGGTTTGACGTCGTTCAACCGCGCCTATTACCTGCTGCAGGGGAGCCAATATGTTTTCTCTTTTAATAGTTGTTTTCATTTATATATCTAATTTACTGTGTTTATTAGTAACTGCTCTTTCCGGGGATAAATTCTATTTCCTTTTAAATATCAGTAGCTTAAATCGAAAATATCGCGATGTAAACTGTCTGCTACCTTTTACTAAACTGTGCATAACTGCGGGATAAATATCGTCCTCGTATTTATTCCCAACTTATCCACAGGTAATAAGTCTGGTTTCCCCAACCTTAGTTGCTTAGCATACGCGCCAATATTTCCACGTCTTCATCGATACGCCGATCTTCACCACGTAATTCATCAATTTTACGGCAAGCATGGAGTACTGTCGTGTGATCCCGCCCACCAAAGGCATTTCCTATCTCGGGTAAACTGTGTCGAGTCAATGATTTCGACAGAGCCATCGCTATTTGACGAGGGCGCGTGATAGAACGGTTTCGCCGACTAGATAATAGATCAGCAACCCGAATCTTGAAATATTCCGCGACCAACTTCTGTATATTATCGATCGTGATGGGTTTGTCTTGCACGGCAAGCAATTCTCTTAAGGCCTGGCGCGCAAAATCCTGGGTAATCGGTTCACCGGTAAAGCGAGCGTGTGCGACCACCCGCTTTAGTGCGCCTTCGAGCTCGCGAATATTCGATTTGAACCGCTCTGCAATAAAAAACGCGACATCATCAGGGACATCCGCATCCGCTTGTTCGGCCTTGCTGATCAGGATTGCCACGCGAGTCTCAAGATCGGCAGGTTTGATATCGACTGCCAGTCCCCATCCCAGGCGGGACTGGATTCGATCTTCGAGTCCATCGATCTCTTTTGGAAATCGATCACAGGTAATGACCATCTGGGCTCTTGCCTCGTAAAGAGAATTGAAGGTGTGGAAAAACTCTTCCTGCGAGCGGTTCTTGTCAGCGAGGAACTGGATGTCATCAATGAGCAGGGCATCGAGGCTACGATATGAATTCTTGAAGTCATTCATGCGACTATGCTGCAACGCCTTAACCATGTCAGAGACAAAACGTTCGCAATTCACGTATAAAATATTCGCATCCGGATTGTTTTCACGGATCTGATTACCAATTGCATGCATCAAATGAGTCTTTCCGAGACCAACCCCGCCGTAAATGTAAAGCGGGTTATATTCAGAGCCTGGATTGCTGCTGATCTGAATCGATGCAGCTCGCGCCAGTTGATTTGATTTGCCTTCGACAAAGTTTTTGAATTTTTGAGTTTCGTTAAGACCCGAGGAGCGATAGGTTCGCGGAGGTGGTGTAGCGACAACAGCATCAGGTTCTGCCGCTCTGGCGTGAGAACCAATCATCAAGCTGACCGACATTGATTTGCTGTCATCGAGGCTGGTAACCAATTCGCATATACGTTCAAGAAAATGTTTGCGAACCCAATCCATGACAAAACGGTTCGGGGCTAACAATTTCAGCGTATTAAGCTCCTGTTCTACCTGTAATGGCAAAATCCAGGTATTGAGTTGTTGCTCACTGATTTCGCCTTCGAGGCAGGATATACACTGTTGCCAGATTGAATTCAAAACTTCCCCGTTTGTTTGTATTCGCGTACCAAAGCGGACGGAATAGGTGGCCAGACCCAGGGCCAACATGATACGTAGGCCGGGGTAAACCCCCAAAAAATTGATTTTTCGGCTTTATTAACCGCTATTTCGGTAAATTTAGGAGCTTGACCGGTCAGGTATAATATTATACTTATCCACAGCCCTAGCAAGAGGCGCGAACAAAAAAACAAAAGTTTTGTGCCCAATTCATAACCTATCGATGCCATAACTGTGAAAACACAGAAATATTGTTGTAAAGCTCAATTAAATATTGACGTAACGCAACTCTAACAGTACATTGTCGCGCCTTGTTGAAATAGACAAACTAAACAGCCGAGGCGTTTGATATGAAGCGTACATTTCAACCCAGTAATCTTAAGCGTGCCAGAACGCATGGCTTTCGTGCGCGTATGCAAACCCGCGGCGGACGTGACGTAATTCGAGCCCGCAGAGCGAAAGGCAGAGCACGCCT
>CALJYH010000005.1 GCA_937984095.1 uncultured Gammaproteobacteria bacterium
AAAATAACCCGGGCAATTTTATCCCGACCACTGCCAGCAAACCGGTGCCAAAAACCGACCACACCAGTGAAGCAACGAACAGCGGATGCGCAATTTCACCGACAATGGGTAACTCGGTGACATGAACTGACAGTGCCCACAGCACCGGCAAAAAGGCGAATAGCGTCATCACGGCGTCGACTATCGAAACGCCCAGGCTTTCCATGATTTCGGCGAAGCGCATGGTGTCTTCCTGGATGCGCTGGGATGCCCCTTCTATGTTGCGGACCGTTTCCCACTGCGCGGTGTAATAGTCATTCATCGCGGTGCGCCAGCGAAAAATAAAGTGGCTGACGAAAAAGCGGGTAATGACGAATACGAAAATGGCGAGGAAAGCGATCTCGGCAAAGATAAGTATCAAGTCGTATAAGTCGGTGGAAACCGCCGAGATGGCTTCTTCAGATTTTGTGACTTCAATCTCGTCGGCTCCCTTTGACGCTGAACCACCGAGGGCGTTTTGCACCAGGTCGAAAAAAGGCCGGCGCCAGTTATTGATGGCAACCGATACCTGCACCGAAAAATAGGTGGAAAATAAAATTAGCATCGAACCGACGATTGACCACCATTGCCACGCGTGCCTGGCCGCTCTGAACCAGAATGCTGCGAAAAGTGCGCTGCAGGTAAAGTAGTAAAGATAAAAGAGTAAAAAAGAGTCGGTTAAAAAATGGCCCAGTCCGATAACAGGTGCCCCCGGGGCAAGGTCGAAGCCCAGGAATTCGCCGATTTGCTCGTTATAGCTATACCAGATGAAGCTGCATATGCCGGAATAGACTACGACCGAGAGGAAGAACAGTCTGGGATTCGGGAAGAAAGATTTAAACATGATTTGACACTCTTTATCTTTTTGCGGGCGGTGTTAGCCTGGAAGGGTTTATAGACATTGCCTTTGGATAATGATTCAACCTGTGTCGGGCTGGCTCTCGCCAGATAAATAAGGTTGAACCAGACTGCGCATCATTTCGATATGCGCATCGCGATCGTTGAGCGCGTGGATATAGCTGAAATCCTCACCGCCAAGCTCGAGAAACTCGTTGCGGTACTCGACCTCGATTTCATCCAGGGTTTCGAGACAGTCAGCCGAAAATCCCGGACAGACGACGTCGACTGCCTTGATGCCACGCTCGACTAGTCGATGCAGCACATCCGAGGTGTAGGGTTGAATCCAGGTCTGCTTACCGAAGCGTGACTGGTAACCGATCGACCAGTCGGAATCCTCAAGCCCCAGTTTGGTCGCCAGCAGATTAGCCGTCTTCTGGCATTGCAGCTGGTAAGGATCGCCGCGGTCGACATTGGCCTGCGGCAGGCCGTGGAACGACATCAACAAGTGCCGCTGCCCTTGTTGCCAGTGCTCACGGATCGATTCGGCCAGGGCCTCGATATAGGCCGGGTGGTCGGGATAGTAACCAATGAACTCGAGCGCCGGTGCATATTCGAGCTGGTTGAGGGTGTTTTTCAGGTGCTTGTAGCTGGTCGCGGTCGTCGTTACCGAGTACTGGGGATAAAGCGGCAGCACTACCAGTTTTTCGACGCCGGCATCGCGCAGCAGGCGCAGGACCGATTCGTACGACGGGTTACCGTAGCGCATAGCGAGCTCGACATGGGCCTGTTCAAACAGTTTTTGCTGTAACGCGGCTCTCTGTTTGTTCGAGTAAGCCATTAGCGGGGAGCCTGCCTCGCTCCAGACCCGGCTATAAGCCTGCAGTGTCTTGCCACTGCGCAGCGGCAGGATAATGCCGTAAAGCAATGGCAACCAGAAAATACGGGGCAGTCGTACGACCAGCGGGTCAGATAGAAATTCTTTCAGGAATCGCTTAACCGAAGCACGTTCGAGCTGGTCTGGAGTGCCCAGATTGGTCAATAGTACCGCGGTTTTGGCGGGCATAGCGCATGGCTCGAGTCGAAAAACTTCGCTAGTTTAATCGGCGGGCATGGCAAAGTCACTGGGAAACCGGCCGAGCAATTTTGGTCTTTGATGAATTTAGCTTTTCACTATCAATTAATAATATTAAATACTTAAATTTACTTGAAAAATTACCCTGGCGCTATTGACAAGGCTAAGATATGCACATGAATAAATCTGTTTGGAGTCTGTCCCCGATTAGTTTCAGCGATATCGGTCAAAATTTGATCAGATGCCATAACTCGTTGATATATATGAATAAATAAAATCGCTGCAAAATTGAACAATCTAATAAATGATCAACGGGAATGCGGCTTGCAGCGGGTTATGTGCATTTCATACACAGACTTATCCACAGAAAATGTGGATAAATCTATTTGTTGCCATTTCTTAAAAATTTAGCTTTTAAATACTAGAAACGACTTTAACTTTAGCCGTTAAGTAAGCCCCCAAATAAGTGCGTTTGTCCCGCTGAGTGTGGCTCGTAATTCGAGTATGATTCAACTTTCCATTTGAGTAATCCACGTGTCGCAATTCCGTTTCGCCTGTTTCGCCATCGCACTGCCGTTACACCGTGTGTTCGACTACAGGATCGAGGCCGATGATCCTGCCCTGGCTGGAACTCGTTATCGACTGCCGTTTAGTAGCGGCGTCAAGACCGGGGTATTGCTGGACACGAATGATGCCAGCGAACTAGATCCCGCCCGCATCAAGCCGGTGCAGGAGCGACTCGACCACGAGGCAGTACTCGGCGAGCATATGTTAGCGCTGGCCCACTGGATGTCCGAATACTATCTGCAGCCACTCGGGGAAGTTGTATTTCAGTGCTTACCCGGGTATCTGCGAGGCGCACGCCCGCAAGAGCCGGTTAGAGTCAAACGCTGGTGCCTGGTAAATTCCGATCCGACCCAAATCGCAGAACTTGAACGCCGCTCACCGCGGCAGTTTGAAATTTGCCAGGCGTTGCTGCATCAGCTATCTGGACTGACCGCAATTGAACTCAAGCAGGTCAATCCCAACTGGCATCCAGTGGTAAAGGCATTGGAGGCCAAACAGATAGTGCGCTGGGAATGGGCGGAAAAGCCTGCGGGCGATGGCCCAACAGATGATTTACCCGAGTTAAGTAGCGAGCAGGAACAATGCCTCGGTGAAATCGAACCCCGGATGGGTCGATTCGCAGTGCATGTGCTGGATGGCATTACTGGTAGCGGTAAAACAGAAATCTACCTGCGTTTGATTCAGCAACGCCTCGCTGACGGTTTGCAGGTGATTTACCTGGTGCCTGAAATTGGACTGACCAATCAGTTGATCGAGCGCGTCGCAAACCGTTTTGGTGATTGTTTCGTCATTTCGCACTCGGGGCTGACCGAGTTTCAGCGCTACCAGGCCTGGGATCGCTTCCGGCGCGGTGTGGTCAACATTATGCTGGGCACGCGTTCCAGCCTGTTTTCCCAATGTGAGAAACTGGGCCTGATAATTATCGATGAAGAGCACGATCACTCATATCGCCAGGAAGACGGGGTGCGTTATCACGCGCGGGATGTTGCGATCAAGCGGGCGCAAATGCTCGATATCCCGATCATCCTGGGTTCGGCCACTCCTTCGCTGGAAAGCATTAGCAATTGCGAGCGCGACACCTACTTTCGTTACCGACTGGATCAGCGCCCCACCCGATTTCCGCCGCCGGCAATTCAGCTGATCGATGTGCGTAACAGTCGCTTCGAATTCGGCTGTGCGGCGCAGACTTTCACACATGTCGAACGGCACCTGGCACAATCCGGGCAGGTCCTGATTTACCTGAATCGTCGTGGATTCGCACCGATCGTGATGTGCCATGAATGTGGCTGGCAGTCCCTGTGCCAGAATTGCGATGCTCGCCTGACCCTGCATCAGTCGGTGCAGACCCTGTTATGCCATCATTGCGGGTTCTCCCAGCGCATACCTGAAGTATGTCCGGACTGTGGCCATAGCGAGATCAAGCACTACGGCATAGGCACTGAACAACTTGAGCTGGGTCTGACCCAGCGTTACCCTGACACACCGGTGCTGCGTATCGATCGCGATGTAATTGCATCGCGTGAGGCGCTAAAGTCGCGGTTGCAACAACTGCAAAGTGGGGAACCCTGCATTCTGATTGGCACCCAGATGATTGCCAAGGGTCATGATTATCCCGCGATTACCTTGAGCGTGGTACTGGATGCTGATCAGGCACTCTTCAGCGCCTCCTATCGCGCCAGCGAACGCCTCGCGCAAACTCTGTTCCAGGTTTCCGGGCGCTCGGGGCGGGGAGATCGTGAAGGTGAAGCCATCCTGCAAACCAGGTTCCCGGATCACCCTTTGATGCAGGCCCTGACCAGGCAGGATTATCGTCAAATTGCGAACGATCTGTTGCAGGAGCGTCGTCTGCTCGGATTTCCACCTTATGCGCGGGTGGTTATATTTCGAGCCGATGCGATCGAGCTCAAGGCCGCGCTCAGGAAACTCGAAGAAATCAGGACGCTACTGGAAACCGCGCGTCGTTTCGATGCACTGTCCTGTGTCGGACCGATGCCGGCATTGATGACACGCCGTATTGGTCGCTACCGCGCGCAGCTGTGCCTGATTTCTCAGGATTACCAGGCGCTGCGCTCGGTACTGCAGCAATCCATGCCGGCACTTGAGCAGCTTGCCAGTAGTGCCCGCGTCGGCTGGAGCATCGATGTCGACGCCTACGACCTCTAACCCCGCAGCCGTCGTCCCCTGATCGGCAACCGAAGGCACTCCTTGCGACCGACCGGGTGGCCTGCGGCTCCCTGAAAAAGCGGCGATTGTGAAGGGCAAGGCGAGACTCGACATCCATGTCTCGACTCGCCACAGCCGATGTGTCGGACCACCGCATCCCTGCGGCCTGACCCTCCAAAATCGCCGCTTTTTCAGCACCCAGTCTTTACGTCGCAAGGAGTACCTTCGGTTGCCTCGCGAGTATCATAAGTATGGCTATCGGACGGTTTGAGCTATCTCGAAAGATTGCCCGTAAAAGTGTAGCGAGGCAGGGATGCCGAGGTCCAAGCGATTCCATGGATGGACCAACCGGCGCTTGCGCCGGTTGGGAGCGTCTTTTACGGGCAATCTTTCGAGATAGCGAACTGGTTTGCACAAAAGATGGGTAGCTCAGGCAGGACAGCTCGGGTAAAATCCACGTTCATTTTTTCCCGGCCCGGGTGCGAGTTTTAACCCTTGAAGCAAATCATTAACGATCTGATCGCGCAGGCTCTACGTGAGCTTGAGCAGACTTCCCAGATTCCGTCAGAACTCAATGCCAACATCCAGGTAACGCCCGCGAGGGATCCGGGCCAGGGTGACTATGCCTCGAATGTCGCACTAACGTTGGCGAAGCCGGCCGGCATGTCGCCGCGCGCGCTGGCGGAACTGATTGTCGGCAAATTACCGACAATCGACACTATCGAAAAAGTCGAAGTCGCTGGCCCGGGTTTCATCAACTTCTTTGTCGCCAGCGCGACCAGCCACTCGGTTATTCGCAGGATACTCGAGCAGGGTGACGATTTTGGGCGCAGTCTGCTCGGCCAGGGGAACAAGATCCAGGTTGAATTTGTATCCGCCAATCCAACCGGACCGTTGCATGTCGGCCATGGTCGAGGTGCCGCAATTGGTGCGACGCTCGCCAACCTGCTGAGCTTTGTCGGCTACGAGGTGCAACAGGAGTACTACGTCAATGATGCCGGGCGGCAAATGCATATTCTCGGAACCTCTGTGTGGTTGCGGTACCTGGAGCTCTGCGGTGAGACCATTACCTTTCCGAGTAATGGCTACCAGGGTGATTACGTCTGGGACATTGCCGCAACGCTGCATCGAGAAAACGGCGCGCGTTTTCAAAAGCCGGTGGCGGAGGTGATGGCAGGTGTCAGCGAAGATGCGCCAACAGGAGATAAAGAAAAACATATCGACGATTTGATCGAGAATGCGCAGGCGCTATTGGGTGAGGATGAATACCGAATCGTGTTCGATCTGGCGCTAGTGACATTGGTTGACGTGATTCGAAACGACCTGCATGCCTTCGGGGTTGATTTCGATTGCTGGTTTTCAGAACGCTCGCTGAGTGACGATGGCCTGATTGACCAGGCAATACAACGCTTGCAGGACAGCGGTAACGTCTATGAGCAGGATGGTGCGCAGTGGTTTTGTTCCACCGCTTTTGGCGATGAAAAGGATCGCGTAGTGCGACGTGAAAATGGGCAGACCACCTATTTTGCTTCTGATATCGCCTACCACATGAACAAGTTCGATCGTGGTTTCGACAAGGTCATCAATATCTGGGGCGCCGACCATCACGGTTATATACCCCGTGTCAAAGCGTCATTGAATGCACTTGGTTATGATGCCGATAACCTTGAGGTTGAGTTGGTGCAGTTCGCCAATTTGTTCGAAAACGGTAAAAAGGTTCCGATGTCGACGCGCTCCGGGGAGTTCGTCACACTCAGGCAATTGCGCGAAGACGTGGGGCTCGATGCTGCGCGTTTCTTTTACGTGATGCGCAAGACCGAACAGCATATGGATTTTGATCTCGACCTGGCGCGCGAACAATCCAATGATAACCCGGTTTATTACCTGCAATACGCGCATGCGCGTATTTGTAGTGTCAAACGGCAATGCGTCGATCAGGGAATTAGCCTCGCAATTGAGGATGCCAACCTGGAACGCCTCGAAAATGCACACGAGCAAGCCCTGGTAAAGCAGTTGAGTATTTTCAAGGAACGGGTGGAAGCGGCTGCGCTTCGACGTGAACCCCACCTGGTGGTTAACTACCTGCGTGAGCTCGCTAACCTTTTTCACTCCTGGTATAACGCGCACCAGTTTATCGTCGACGAGGTTGAACTTCGTGACGCGCGCATGGCACTGGCGTCGGCGATAAGCCAGGTGTTGCGCAACGGTCTCAAGCTAATGGGTGTCTCCGCGCCCGAAACAATGTAAAAATTCTGATGGCAAAAAAACAATCGACATCACCGTGGGTCTGGGTATTCCTGTTGTTGATACTGGCCTCGTTCGTGGCTTTTGTTCTATTTCTGGATCAAAAGATTGTGCAAAGCGGAGCCGAAGACCAACAGCGGCAGGAATCAACCGGCAGCAAGAATAAACCTACCATCGATTTCTACTCGGTATTACCAAAACGCGAAGTCGAAATCCCGATTTCGGAGGAAGATCGTGATGCGATCGAAAACCCGAGTATCAACAAGGAAGTTGTCGATCAATCGATATTGCAGGTAGGGTCTTTCCAGAGCGCCGGCGAAGCCGATAGCCTCAAAGCGCAGCTGGCTTTCCTGGGTCTGCAGGCGACCATCAAGTCGGCTGTCGTCAATGATGAAACCTGGCATCGAGTGCAGCTGGGGCCCTTTGCCAGCCAAACCAAATTGTCGCGTGCCAAAAACCTGCTAATCGAAAACCGGATCAAGTACATGGAGCGCAGCCAGCCAAACTAGCGTCACGATCTTAGTGCCCTGGCATGGGTTGCGTTAACTATAGAGGTCTAGCAGGAACCAGTCTGGCACCAGGTTACGCGAGTCGTTGAGTAATTTTTCATGGGCTCTGAAATCGGGGCAGTGTGATTCCACCAGGGCCCAGAACGCTTTCGAATGATTCAGGTGACGCGTGTGGCAAAGTTCGTGAATCATCAGGTATTCCACGGTCTTTGCTGGTAGGAATAACAACTGGTCATTGAGGCTGATGTTGCCGCGTCTCGAACAACTTCCCCAGCGGGTCTTCTGACTGCGGACACTCATTTTATTAAAGCGAAGCCCTGTCCTTGTCGAGATTTGCGTCAGTAGTGCTGGAAACGACTCCCGGGCTCTGCGTCTTATCCAACTGCGCAACTCGCGGACACGCTCTTGATGTCCGGTCGCACGGACCACGATCTGATCTGTACTTTGCTCCTCGAATAATTCGAAATTGAACTGCAGAGAATCAGCCTGGTAAATCACCGGGGTGGCACTGTTGTCGAATGCCAGGGACAGGTATTGCGGCAGACGTATTGACTGTCGCAATTTTGACTGTCGGGCAAGTTGACGCCTTGCCCAGGTTTCATGCTTTGCCACCAGCCCCGGCACTTGATTACGTGGAAAACGCTTCGGTATCACCACTTCAAGCCCGCCAAAAGGTCTGATTAGCAGCTTCGCGTAACGTGCGCGCGGCGATACTCGAAGTTTCCACTCAAGTGCCGTTGCCGATTCGATATCCTCGTCTTCCACGAAGTGCCTCTATAACCCTGCCATGATTTCTATCTCGGCCGCCTGTATGTCGTCCGGATGACCTTCGATGATAAAGACATCACCCGGCTTGAACTCAACCTCGATCAGTGGATTATTACTTTTAACGCCGTTGCGTCGCAGCCCGATAATGTTGACCTTATCCAGGCTTTGTAAAGACTCGATGCTTTGACCAACGGCAGCATAAGTGCCTAGTATTTCGATACTGTGCATATGGTGATGATCGGGGGTATCGAGATCGACGTCGTCCACGCTATGAAAGAAAGCACGCACCCGGGCGTAGTGTCCCTCGCGCGCCTCGTCGAGCATTTCATCGATAGAATGCGCATCCTCGCCCAGAGCGGTCAAAGTATGCCTCGCAAGCATCATACTCGATTCGACCGTATCCGGGATAACTTCGTCGGCACCGCACTCGAGCAGGTGCTCGAGATGGCGATCGTCGCGGGTTCGAATGATCATCGGAATATCCTTGCTTAACTCGCGTGCGGTTTTTGCGATGTGCTCACTGGCCTTGAGCTCGGTAAATGATATGACCAGTACCCGGGCCCTGGCAAAACCGGCGTTTTGCAGTATCTCGGGTTTACTGCTATCGCCGTAAAATACCGGTTCACCCGCCTCGCGTGCCTCGGTGACAATGTCGGTATCGATTTCCAGTGCGACGAACGGAATGCCGACCCGTCGCAGGAACTGTGCGAGATTTTGCGAGGTGCGGCCGAATCCGCATAGAATAACGTGGCCCGTGATATCCCTGCAGGCTTCCTCGATACTTGTTTCGACCTGGTCCAGGCTGCTGCGATAATCCGGATCCAGTCGGCAGGCGATGGCTTCATTATATTTACTCAGTAATGGCGAAATTGCCATGCTCAGGATAATCGCCGCGATGATGGGCTGGCTCAGTCCGAGCTCGACCAGGCCAGTGGTGATCGCGACTGCCAGCAATGCGAACCCAAATTCACTGCCCTGGCCAAGTAGAATACCCG
>CALJYH010000006.1 GCA_937984095.1 uncultured Gammaproteobacteria bacterium
TCGCCGGGCCATTGTGCCCTGGGCGGATTAGCCCCGTAGCCGATCATGTCACGTGGATAATCGTTCATGACGGTTGCTCGACGCTACGCGGGCGTAATAACTCGGCCAGGTCTGCTGGTGGTTTTTCCGGCTTATGTTTGATCTTGCTCTCGATGTGCAGCAGGTGCTGGTTCATAACTTTTTTCGCGGTTTTGACATCGCGTCGCGCGATCGCATCAACAATCGCCTCGTGTTCCTGATTGCGGCATCGATTATGCTCGTCGACCCCGAGATGAGTCAGAATTACCAACGGCGTACGGCGAATAATATCGTTCAGGTATTCCTCGAGCACACTATTTCCGGCCATGCTTGCAAGTTGGCGGTGAAAATCGACTGACAGTGCAAGTGCGCGTTCGGTATCGCCTCGCAGGTAGGCCTTTTGTTCCCGGTCCAGCATCCTGCCGAGCTGCTCGACATGTTGTTCTTCGGCGCGACTGATCAGGGTTTCGAGGATTGCGGATTCGATGACCCTGCGCGTGGCGAATAAATCCTGTCCTTCCTTGACCGATGGCTTTGCCACCGTGGCACCCCGATTAGGTGTCTGATCGACCAGCCTCGAGTGGGCCAGGCGCGTCAGCACCTTGCGAATCAGGCCGCGTTTGACGCCGAACAGGGTGGCAAGCTGTACTTCTTTCAACTTGGTCCCCGGTGTCAGCCGGTGATCAAGTACCGCCTGTTCGATCTGACGTAACACATCGTCTTCGCTGAATCTGGCCTGATCGGGTTTGATGTTTTGCGTTGCCATTTTCGTTCTGGTCGCTTACCTGGTTAGCGGGCGAGTGTAGCATGATAATAAAATTGTTAACAATATTTTATCAAAGTGTTGACAATATTATCGATTAATGCGATTTTAGCGCATCTGCTGTTGAGGGGTGTAGATATGGGGAGGCTAACAACGCATGTTCTGGATACAGCGCACGGCTGTCCAGCCGCTGGCGTTGAAATTGTCCTTTACCGGGTATCCCCGGAACGACTGGAACTAGGTCGCAACAGCACCAATAACGACGGGCGACTAGATAATCCCATCCTCGATGCTGATGCGTTTGTTCCTGGTGTTTACGAATTGGTATTCCAGGCCGGAAAATACTTTCGCAGCCTCAACCTTGATTTAGCGGAGCCCCTCTTCGTCGATGAAGTGGTACTGCGCTTCGGTATCGCCGATGCCGGCCAACACTACCACGTCCCACTGCTGGTTTCGCCCTGGGCCTACTCGACTTACCGGGGGTCCTAATGGATTCGGTCCGCTTCATTCTTGATGGCAGGCTGGTCGAAATTACCGATGTCGAACCGACGCGCACGGTGTTGCAATATCTGCGTGAAGATTTACGCCGCACCGGCAGCAAGGAAGGCTGTGCCGAAGGCGATTGTGGCGCCTGTACCGTGGTGATTGCGGAACTGACTGGCGACGAGCTTCGATACCGCGCGGTCAATGCCTGCATCCAGTTCCTGCCGACGCTTGACGGTAAAGCCCTGTTTACGGTTGAGTCGTTAAAGGCGGCCGATGGCAGCCTGCATCCGGTGCAGCAGAGCATGGTTGATTACCATGGTTCCCAGTGTGGCTTCTGTACCCCTGGCTTCATCATGTCGATGTATGCGCTTTACAAAAACAATCCTGCTCCGGGGCGCAGCGATATCGATGATGCCCTGTCCGGCAACCTGTGCCGATGTACTGGTTATCGTCCTATCATCGAGGCTTGCCTGCATATGTATGACTACCCGGCCCCGCAGGACAACGAGCAACAATTGCGTAAGCAACTGCTTGGCTTGCGGCGCGCAACAGGTCAGTCGCTGGAACTCGAGCGGGGAAGATACTATGCCCCGGCTAGCGTTGATGAGCTGGCAAGCCTGTATCAGCAACACCCGTCGGCGCAAATTCTCGCCGGCGGTACCGATGTCGGTCTTTGGGTGACCAAGCAGTTGCGTGAACTGCCGGTGATCATCTACCTCGGCAACGTGGTGGAACTCAGCCAGATCAAGTCGAACCAGGACAATATCGAGGTTGGCGCGGCGGTAACGCTAAGCGATGCCTGTGACGCGATCTGCACGCAGTATCCGGAGTTCACCGAAATGTTCCGTCGCTTCGCATCGGTTCCGGTGCGCAATGCCGGAACCCTGGTTGGCAATGTTGCCAACGGCTCTCCAATCGGTGACTCGATGCCGGCGCTGATTGCGATTAAAACCTGGGTCAAACTGCGCCACGGAGACGACGTACGTGAAATGGCGCTTGAAGACCTGTATCTCGATTACATGAAAAACGTGATGCAGCCGGGCGAATTTATTGAAGCAATTGAGATTCCCGCGCGGGATGAGCACCTCGCGTTGCGCTGTTACAAGCTCAGCAAACGATTTGATCAGGATATATCGGCGGTTTGCGCGGCCTTCGCGATACGACTCGATGGCGATATTGTCAGCGAAATTCGGATCGCGCTGGGTGGCATGGCTGCGATCCCGAAACGTGCGCTGTTGACTGAAAAACTGCTCACTGGCGGGAAATGGGATGAGTCATCGCTCACTGCCGGGATGGAAAAGCTGGCCGAGGATTTTGCACCGCTGTCCGACATGCGCGCTAGCGCGGATTATCGAGGTCGGGCTACGGCCAACCTGCTATACCGGTTTTACCTCGAAACCAGGTCGCAACAGCCGCTTGATTCGGAGGCGGTCAACGTCTTCGCGGTGTCAGGTTGATGGAAGACCGGGTTAAACAGCAGGCCAGAGAAACCGCGCCGGGCACTTCCGTTCCGCACGAATCGGCGGCTTTACACGTTGCCGGTGAAGCCACCTATGTCGATGATATTCCAGAACTCGCCGGTACCTGTCATATCGCGCTGGGCCTGAGTTCGCAGGCGCATGCCAGGATTAAATCCATCGATCTGGATGCGGTACGCACCGCACCCGGAGTGGTAGGGATTATCACTGCCGCCGACATCCCTGGCCATAATGACTGTGGCCCCATTATCCACGATGATCCGATTCTCGCCGATGGACTGGTGCAGTTTGTCGGGCAACCGATTTTTGCCGCGGTCGCAACTTCGTTTATCGCGGCGCGCAAGGCGGTCGGTCTGGCCAGCATTGAATACGAGCCACTGCCGGCAGTGCTTGATGTTGCTACCGGCAAAAGCCAGCAATCCTGGGTCTTACCGCCGATGCAATTACGACGCGGCGATGCTGAGCAGGCTTTGAAGTCGGCAGCGCGCAAGATGCAGGGTCATTTTTCGGTTGGCGGCCAGGAGCAGTTTTATCTCGAAGGGCAGATTTCCTATGTTGCACCGAAAGAAGACGGTTGTTTCCATTTATGGTGTTCGACGCAGCATCCGACTGAAATGCAGCAGGTGGTTGCGCATGCGCTCGCTATCGATTTCAACCAGGTGCTGGTCGAAATGCGACGCATGGGTGGTGGCTTTGGCGGCAAGGAATCGCAGTCAGCAATCTTCGCCTGCATTACCGCGGTTGCCGCTTATCGCCTGCGCTGCCCGGTAAAATTACGTCTCGATCGCGATGACGACATGATGATTACGGGAAAACGTCATGGCTTCGAGTTCGAATACGAAGTGGGTTATGACGACAGCGGGCTGATCAAGGGGGCAAAAATTGACATGGCGGCACAGGCCGGGTTTTCGGCCGACCTGACGGGGCCGGTGGTAACCCGTGCGGTTTGTCATTTTGACAATGCCTATTACCTCGGTGATGTCGCTATTGATGCTTACAGCGTCAAAACCAACACCCAGTCGAATACCGCGTTTCGCGGTTTTGGCGGGCCACAGGGTGCGATCGCGATTGAATACATCATCGATAATATCGCGCGCGACCTAGGTAAGGACCCGCAGGAAGTGCGTAAGGTTAATTTCTACGGCCAGGATGAACGTAATACCACACCTTACGGGCAAACCGTCCGGGACAACGTTATCTACGAACTGGTGGCCGAACTCGAATCCAGCAGTGACTATTACGCACGCCGTGAAGCGGTCGCCGCATTTAACCGCACAAGCCCGGTGTTGCGTAAAGGTCTTGCGATAACCCCGGTTAAATTCGGCATTTCATTTAACGTGGTTCACTTCAACCAGGCCGGGGCACTGGTTCATATCTATACCGACGGCACCGTACTGGTCAATCATGGCGGTACCGAAATGGGTCAGGGTCTGCATACCAAGGTGTCGCAGGTGGTTGCACTGGAGCTGGGTATCGATATCGCGCGCGTGCGTGCTACCGCCAACGATACCAGCAAGGTCGCCAATACCTCGGCGACCGCGGCCTCGACCGGTAGCGATCTCAATGGCAAGGCAGCACAGGATGCCGCGCGTCACATTCGCAATCGCCTGGCCGGTCTCGTGTCCGAACAGCATGGGGTCAACGTCGCCGATGTCGAGTTTGCCGATAACATGGTTAGCTGGGGCTCTGGACAGATCCCGTTCCAGGAACTGGTGGTGCAGGCCTATGAGAGTCGGGTACAGCTATGGTCCGACGGTTTTTACAAAACGCCCGGACTTAACTGGGATCGCGATGCGATGCAGGGCAGCCCGTTTTACTATTTCGCTTATGGCGCCGCGGTCTCGGAAGTGGTGGTCGATACGCTGACCGGTGAATGGAAATTACTGCAGGCCGATATCCTGCACGACGCCGGAAACTCGATAAACCCGGCGATCGATATCGGCCAGATTGAAGGTGCTTACATCCAGGGCATGGGCTGGCTGACCAGCGAAGAACTTTGCTGGAACGAACAGGGCAGGCTCACGACTCATGCGCCGTCCACTTACAAGATTCCAACCGTTACCGATTGCCCGCAAAAATTTACCACCCGGCTGTATCGCAACCAGAACGTCGAAGATACGATTTTACGTTCCAAGGCGGTCGGCGAGCCGCCCCTGTTGCTGCCGTTTTCGGTCTTTTTCGCGATTCGAGACGCCATTGCGAGCCTTGCCGATAACCGCATCAATCCACCCCTGCGCGCGCCGGCAACCCCGGAAGCGATTCTCGATGCGATCGACGCGGTTCGCGCGGAGGCAAGATGACAGGCTGGCAGGACACAGTGGCCGAACTGCGCCGCAATAAAACCCCGGCGGTGCTGGTAAGCGTCGATTCTATTGTTGGATCGACACCGCGTGAAGCGGGCGCAAAAATGATTGTCACCGCCACTCAGCTGTACGGCACGATCGGCGGTGGTAATCTCGAGTACCAGGCCTGTCAAATTGCGCGTAACCAGCTCCAACAGGGTGCCGATGATGGGGTTCAACGTTTCCCGCTCGGCGCCGGGCTGGGTCAGTGTTGCGGTGGCCTGGTGAACCTGATGTTCGAGAAACTCACCGATGACAGTGACTGGAACAGCATTGCCAGCGTGGAAGATCATATAGAGCTCTACCTGTTTGGTGCGGGACACGTCGGCCAGGCGGTAGTGCGCACGCTACGGGATTTACCGCTGACGATCAGCTGGATCGATACCCGTGACGATATGCTGCCGCAGGAACCGCCGCACGGAGTAACGGCAATCTGTACCGACACGCCGGAAGCGGAAATCGATGCTGCCGCGGCCGGGAGCTATTTCCTGGTAATGACGCATGATCACGGGCTCGATCAGCGGCTGTGCGAGCAGATCCTCAAGCGCGATGATTTTGCCTACTTTGGATTGATCGGTTCGCGCTCAAAACGTCGCAACTTCGAAACCCGACTGCAGCGTCGTGGCGTTGATGTAGAAAAATTCGGACGTATGACCTGCCCGATTGGTGTTGGTGGTATCGGCAGCAAGCAACCGGCCCAGATCGCGATTTCGGTTGCTGCCGAAATCCTGCAGGTATACGATCGAGCACATAACGATAAGCAAACCAATAATAAAGGAACTTACAAAGTGGGGGGGAGAGCATGACATCCGATACGGATGGCGACCAGACGCCTCGGCTCGAGCTTCACGGCATTACCAAGATCTATCCCTCGGTAATCGCCAATGAAGACGTGTCCCTGTCGGTAAAGCGTGGCGAAATTCATGCGGTGCTGGGTGAAAATGGTGCGGGTAAATCGACGCTGATGAAAATGATTTACGGCGTCACCAAGGCCGATGCCGGCGAAATGAAATGGGAAGGCGAGGTAGTACAGGTTGAAAATCCTGCACATGCCAGGAGCCTTGGCATCGGTATGGTGTTTCAGCATTTTTCGCTGTTTGAAACTTTAAACGTGGTCGAAAATGTTGCCCTGGCGCTACCTGGCAATCCCGACCTTAAACAACTCGCCGATCAAATCACCGAGGTTTCCAACCGCTACGGTCTGCCGGTCGATCCAGGACGACTGGTGCACG
Source organism: uncultured Gammaproteobacteria bacterium (assembly GCA_937984095.1). Lineage (GTDB taxonomy): Bacteria > Pseudomonadota > Gammaproteobacteria. The sequence continues at coordinate 6,320 of CALJYH010000006.1, forward strand.
CGCTATCGGTGGGCGAGCGTCAACGGGTCGAAATTATTCGTTGCCTGCTGCAAAATCCGAAATTGCTGATTATGGACGAGCCGACCTCGGTGTTAACCCCACAGGCGGTACGCAAGTTGTTTGATACCCTGCGCCAACTGGCCGACGAGGGCTGCAGTATTCTCTATATCAGCCATAAGCTGGATGAAATCCAGGAGCTCTGTCACGTTGCCACGGTATTACGCGATGGCAAGGTAACCGGTGATTGTATTCCGTCCGAGGAAACTCCGAAATCCATGGCGAGCCTGATGATCGGCAAGGAGCTTCCGGTACCCGAGCACAGTGGCTCCAGTGAACCGGGCGAAACCCGGCTTCAACTTAACCGGCTTTCGAAGGCTTCCGATGATCCTTTTGGTACCAGTTTGGAGGATATCGAGCTCGAAGTGCGTTCCGGCGAAATCCTCGGTATCGCCGGGGTATCGGGTAACGGGCAGCAGGAATTGCTGTACGCGCTCTCGGGTGAGATTCCGGTCAATGACGCGGATTCGATCGTAATCTGTGGTACGCCATCGGGTCGGGACCTCCCCGACCAACGTCGCGGTAATGGCATGGGTTTCGTGCCGGAAGAGCGCCTCGGTCGCGGCGCGGTGCCACGGATGTCGCTGACTGAGAACGCGTTGTTAACCGCGCATCGCGCGGGAATGCTCAAACGCGGCATGATCCAGTTCGACAAGATCGCCACATTTGCAAGTAAATGCATCGAGGATTTCAACGTCAAGTGCGGTGGCGCTGAACACGCCGCGAACTCGCTCTCGGGTGGCAACTTGCAGAAATTCATCATGGGTCGTGAAATTCTGTTGACCCCCAAATTGCTGGTGGTAGCGCAACCAACCTGGGGCGTCGATGTCGGTGCGGCAGCCTTTATCCGCCAGGAACTGATCGATTTGCGTAACCAGGGCACCGCCATCCTGGTGATCTCGGAAGAACTCGAGGAACTGTTTGAAATTTCCGATCGCATCGCAGTCATCGCCGATGGTCGTATTTCGCCGGCGAAGAAACTCGCAGACACCAATATCGATGAAATCGGGGTCTGGATGAGCGGCATGTGGGATCAGGCGACACCCGCGGAGGTCGTTGCCCATGATTAGGCTGGAAAAACGCCCTGAAGCGTCCCAGCTGATGTCTTATGCGTCGCCTTTGATTGCGATCGTGCTGATGCTGATTGGTGGCCTGCTGCTATTTGCTTTTCTCGGTAAAAATCCAATCGAGGGTTTCAAGGTTTTCTTCATCAATCCCATCAGTGATTTATACGGCGTATCGGAGCTCCTGCTGAAGGCAACCCCGTTAATGCTGATCGCCGTCGGGCTCGCAGTCGGATTTCGCGCCAATGTCTGGAACATCGGCGCCGAGGGACAGTTAATCGTCGGTGGTATCGCGGCTAGTGCGGTCGCGTTGTACTTCTATGAATCGGAAGGAATACATATCCTGATTCTGATGGTGATCGCGGGCGCTATCGGCGGGATGCTGTGGGCAGCAATCCCGGCTTTCCTGAAAACCCGGTTCAATACCAATGAAATCCTGGTGTCATTGATGTTGGTATATGTTGCCCAGCTGCTGGTGTCATGGCTGGTGCACGGTCCGATGATGGATCCGGATGGCTTCAACTTTCCACAATCCCGAATGTTCGAAGATCCGGCATTGCTACCATTGTTAAGTGATGAAAACCGGCTCAATTTTGCCTTCGTTATGGCGATTGGTGCATTGCTGGTAGGTTATGTTTTCATGTACCGCAGCTTTGCCGGCTTTCAGATGCAAGTCGCGGGTTATGCCAAGGATGCGGCGCGCTATGCGGGGTTTTCAGCCAAAAGAATGATCTGGATCGGGCTACTGAGTGGTGGCGGGATGGCAGGCCTTGCTGGTATGTCCGAAGTCGCGGGCCCGATGGGGCAGCTTACCGAACACGTATCCAATAACTACGGTTTTGCCGCAATTATCGTCGCCTTCGTCGCGCGCCTGAACCCGGTCGGGATATTTTTCGCGAGCCTGTTAATGGCTTTACTCTACCTCGGCGGTGAACAGGCGCAGCAATATCTTGCGCTGCCGTCATCGATATCCAACGTGTTCCAGGGAATGTTGCTGATGTTCCTGCTGGGTTCCGACGTGTTTATCAACTACCGCATACGCTGGAAGGAGGCCACGGCCTGATGGATAGCTCAATCTTAAGTTCGATACTGTTCGCCACCATCGTCGCGGGAACACCATTGATCATTGTTGCGTTGGGGCAGTTGATCGCCGAAAAATCGGGGGTATTGAATCTTGGCGCCGAGGGCATGATGGCGATGGGTGCGATCGCGGGATTCGCGGTAACGCTGCACAGCGGTAATCCCTGGTTGGGCGTGCTTGCGGGCATGGCGGCCGGGATCGCTATGTCGTTCATATTTGCGGTAGTGGTGTTAACCTTGATGGCTAACCAGGTCGCCAGCGGACTGGCTTTGTCTATCCTGGGAGTAGGGCTATCGGCCTTTATCGGTAAGCCCTACGAGTCAGAAATTCTGCCGACCGTGGGGGCGATCCGCATTCCGTTACTTGCCGACCTGCCAATCATCGGCGACGCCCTGTTTAATCAACAGGCGCTGGTTTATTTTTCCTGGGCGCTGTTCGCTGGCATCACCTGGTTTCTGTATCGCAGTCGTCCGGGTTTGATATTACGCGCGGTCGGTGAATCACCATCCTCGGCGCATTCCATCGGTTATCATGCGATTAAAATCCGCTACCTGGCGACGCTCTTCGGTGGCGCGATGGCAGGCGTCGGCGGTGCTTTCTTGTCGGTCTTTTACACCCCGTTGTGGGTCGAGGGCATGGTTTCCGGTCGTGGCTGGATCGCTATCGCGCTGGTGGTGTTTGCGACCTGGCGACCATTCAGAGTGCTGGTCGGCGCCTACCTGTTTGGCGGCGTCATGGTGGTGCAGCTATTCGTGCAGGGTTCCGGACTCGAGATCAACATTCCTTCGCAATTTCTTTCGGCCTTGCCTTATCTCGCAACAATCGTCGTGCTGGTGATAATCTCTCGCGATCAGAACACGGTACGTCTGAACGCACCGGTATCCCTGGGGCAGCCGTTCAGGCCAGAAGCCTGACAAATGAGTAACATACTGGAAGCCTGAGGATGAGCCTTAAGCATGCGTTAATCAATGAAAGCATATAACTGTAAAACCTGTAACCATTAACTTTAACAAGTGACCCTGGGAGGGTTCGGAAATGACACTTATAAAGATAACCACTAAGAAAATCGCGCTTGCCGTGTTGGCCATGGCGATGACCGGTACGAGCCTGGCGGCCGATAATGTCGGTTTTGTCTACGTGAGCCCGATCGGGGACGCCGGCTGGACTTACCAGCACGACCTGGGTCGATTGCAACTGGAAAAAGAGACCGGCGTCACTACCAGTTACGTTGAGAACGTGGCCGAGGGAGCCGATGCGGAGCGCGTGATTCGCGAAATGGCCAAGCGCGGTGACAAGGTGATCTTCGCCACCAGTTTCGGTTATATGAACTATGCACTTAAGGTGTCCAAGAAATTCCCCAAGACTGCATTCGTTCATGCCACGGGTTACAAACTTGGAAAGAACATGGGGCTGGTCAACGCACGTTTTTACGAGGGGCGTTACCTCACCGGCGTTATTGCCGGCGAGATGACCAAATCCAATATACTCGGATATGTGGCCGCTTTCCCGATTCCCGAAGTATTGCAGGGCATCAATGCCTTTATCAAGGGTGCCCGCAGCGTTAACCCCGAGGCTGAATTGCGGGTCATCTGGGTAAATTCCTGGTACGACCCGGGTAAGGAGCGTCAGGCCGCAATTACCCTGATATCTCAGGGTGCCGATATGGTTACCCACCACACCGATTCTACCGCAGTGGTACAGGCCGCCGAGGAGGAAGGCGTGTACGCTTTCGGCTACCACTCCGACATGTCCAAGTATGGCCCCAGGGCACACCTGACTGCGACTACACACCTTTGGGGTGATTACTACGTGCAAACAATTAAGCAGGTTCAGGAGGGTACCTGGACCCCCGTTAGCGTCTGGGGTGGATATCCGCGTGGCATGATAAAGCTGTCGCCGTTAAACGATGTTATCCCGGAGGCACTGCAAAATCGTATCAGCACAATGGAAAGTCAGCTCAGGGAGCGCACGCTGCATCCCTTCGCCGGTCCAGTAATCGACCAGAGTGGGTCAACCATCGTTCCCGCCGGCAAGAATATGACCGACGATGAGCTCAACAAGATGAACTATTACCTGCAGGGCGTGGTTAGCACGATTCCGAACTAGGTACTCCCGGGTAGCGACGCTGCGGTGTCGCTACCCGAACTCATTTCTGGCTAAAAATTACTGATGGAAGCTTATCTCCTCGACTGGGCTAACCTGCTGATACGCTGGCTGCACTTTATCGCCGGCGTCGCCTGGATTGGCGCCTCTTTTTACTTCGTCATGCTCGATAGTTCGCTGAGTAAACCGGCGCGCAAACAGGATGAGGAGCGCGGCGTTACCGGTGAGTTGTGGGCGGTCCATGGTGGCGGTGTCTACCAGAGTCAAAAGTTCCTGCTGGGGCCTGTCGGTGAGCCGCTCGCGGAAAACCTGCACTGGTCCAAATGGGAGGCCTATACCACCTGGCTGTCGGGCATGGGTTTACTGGCCGTGGTTTACTGGTTCGGGGCAAAAACCTACCTGATTGATCAACAGGTTATGGCATTGTCCGAGACCTCGGCAATCGCGATCAGTATCGGCTTTCTTGTCGGTGGCTGGATTGTTTACAATCTGCTGTGCAAAGCCTTGCGGGGCAAGGATTCGTTATTAGCAGGGATCATATTCGTACTGGTTTCGCTGTCGGCCTGGCTGCTGTTTCAACTGTTCAGCGCCAGGGGTGCCTTCCTGCACGTCGGTGCGATGATGGGCACCATCATGGCGGCCAATGTTTTCTTCCAGATTATTCCGGGGCAAAAGAGGGTGGTCGCGCAAATGCGGGCAGGTGAAACTCCCGATGCAGAGCCCGGAATTATCGGCAAACAACGTTCGGTGCATAACACGTATTTCACATTGCCGGTGTTATTCATCATGATCAGTAATCATTACCCGATGACATACAGCAACGAGCACGGCTGGTTGGTACTGATCTTCATCATGCTGGCCGGTGTATTGATCCGCCAGTATTTCGTGCTGCGTCACAGCCACCGGGCGAGCCCGGCGCTACCAGCCATCGCGGTGGTCCTGTTGTTGTCCATGGTCTGGTATTTAAGTCCCGCCAGGATTGAAATTGATGATGCGAGTCGGGTCAGCGAGACGCAAATTTCACAGATTATAGAAACCCGATGCGTTGCCTGTCACGCCAGCCAGCCGACCCAGCCGGGTTTTGTAGAGGCCCCGCTCGGGGTCGTGCTGGAGTCGCCGGAGCTGATTCTGAACCAGGCCGAGCGCATCGCCACCACGGTGCAGACCAAATACATGCCGATTGGAAATCTAACCGGAATGACCGACCAGGAACGTGCACAGGTAGCCCAGTGGTACGCGCAATTACAGCAACCATAAGCAGGGAGCAGCGGACTAAATCATGATTGTCGTTCCCTCGGCGCTGGATAATGACTCGTGCGATACCGCGATCCGTGGGAGTTTTCTGCATTTCAAATCCGATCCTGACTTGTCCGGTGATGCCCACGAATATCTCGATGACGGGTTGCTGATCCTGAAGCAGGGTCGGGTACAAATGCTGGTCGATGCGGCTGAATGGGTCGACTACCTACCCGATGGCACGGTCTTCTACGACTATAGCGGTCGACTCGTCATGCCCGGCTTTATCGATACCCATACCCACTATCCGCAATCCGAGATGATCGCAAGCTACGGATTGCAGCTACTAGACTGGCTTGAGCAGTACACTTACCCGACCGAAGCAAAATTCACCGAGCGCGAATACGCCGATAAAATTGCCGAGTTTTTCTGCGACCAAATGCTGCGCAATGGCACCACAACAAGCGCGGTATTCGCGACCGTCCACAGCGCCTCGGTCGATGCAATTTTCGAGGCGGCACAATCCAGGAACCTTTGCCTGATTGCGGGCAAGGTGATGATGGATCGTAACGCCCCTGCAAACCTCTGTGACGATACCGAGGAGAGTTACCAGCAAAGTTCCGAGCTGATAGAGCGCTGGCATCTAAAAGGTCGATCACACTATGCCGTCACCCCGCGATTTGCCCCCTGCAGCAGTCCCAAGCAACTGGAGTTGTGCGGGCAATTGCTGGATGAACACCCCGATCTGTACCTGCAATCTCATGTTGCCGAAAATCTTGACGAAGTGCGCTGGGTGGCCGAATTGTTTCCAAAGAGTCGAAGTTACCTGGACGTCTATGACAGCTTCGGACTGCTTGGACCGCGCTCGGTTTACGGACATTGCATTCACCTCGACGAGCAGGACCGGGAGCGTATGGCCGCAAGTGGAGCAGCGATTGCGTTTTGCCCGACATCGAACCTGTTTCTCGGCAGCGGTTTGTTCAGCCTCGATGCGGCGCGCGACCACGGAATACGGGTGGGCATCGCGACCGATGTCGGTGCTGGTACCAGCTTCAGTATGTTGCAAACCCTGAACGAGGCTTACAAGGTCTGCCAGATGGCAGGCCAGAACTTGACACCGCTGAAGGCTTTCTACCTGGCGACACTGGGTGCGGCCGAATCGCTTTATCTCGATCATGGTATTGGCAATTTTGACACCGGCAAGGAGGCTGATCTGGTGGTAATTGATCTTCAGGCGACTGATTTGATGCAAAAACGCATGGAGTCGGCGCTGTCACTGGAAGAGCGCCTGTTTGCATTGATGATGCTGGGTGATGATCGTTGCATACAGGCCACCCATGTCATGGGGCGGCGCCAGTACTCGCGGGCCACTTGATGTCCCTGTTGTTAATCGATAATGCGAAGGTCCTGGTGACCATGGATGCTGAGCGCCGTGAAATAGAAAACGGGGCCATAGTCGTTCGCGATAACGTTATTGAGATGCTGGGTAGTAGCGGCCAGGTCCACCGTGAACTGAGTGCACAAGCCTTGCAACCGCAACAAACACTCGATGCCAGCGGCTGCATACTGATACCGGGGCTGGTGAACTGTCATCATCACCTGTACCAGACGCTGACTCGTAGTATCGGGACGGCGGAAGGTAAATCACTTTTTGACTGGTTACAGACCCTGTACCCGATCTGGGGGCAGATGGATGCCGAGGCCGTCTATATAAGTGCTAAACTGGGCCTTGCAGAGCTGATGCTTTCGGGTGCAACAACGGTTGCAGACCACCTTTATCTTTTTCCCAATGGTGCCTGCCTCGATGACGAGATTCGTGCCGCGCGCGAACTCGGGGTGCGTTTTCACCCCACGCGTGGCAGCATGAGCCTGGGGCAAAGCCAGGGCGGACTGCCGCCGGATAGTGTTTGCGAAGACGAGGGCGATATTCTTGCCGATTGTGAGCGCGTCATCAGCGAATTCCACGACCCCGAACGCTACTCGATGCTGCGCATCGGGTTGGCACCCTGTTCGCCGTTTAGCGTTACCCCGGAACTGTTGCGTAAAACCGCTGACCTGGCCCGCCGGCACGCGGGTGTTTATCTGCATACGCATCTCGCCGAAACCATCGACGAGAATCGTTTTTGCGAGCAACAGTTCGGCATGCGCCCCGTGGCTTACATGCAGAGCCTGGGATGGACCGGTGACGATGTCTGGTTTGCCCACATGGTGCATCCTGACCCCACGGAAATTGGTGTGCTTGCTGAAACCCGCAGCGGTGTCTGCCACTGCCCGAGCAGCAACATGATCCTGGCTTCCGGTATCGCACCGGTGCGTGACATGTGTGATGCCGGGGTACGGGTCGGTATTGGAGTCGATGGTTCGGCGAGTAACGATGGTAACCAGTTGCTCGGCGAGGCGCGCCAGGCGATGTTATTGCAGCGAGTCGGCTGGCCCGGTTTCGAGTCCAGTGCCGATCGTTTTTCGGCGCGCGAGGCCCTCGAGCTTGCAACCCGGGGCGGCGCAGCGGTGCTGGGGCGTGACGATATCGGTAGCCTCGAAGTGGGCAAGGCGGCTGACCTGGTGGCCTACCGGGTCGATGGCATCCAGCATGCGGGTTCAGGCGGTGATCTGGTCGCCGGCCTGCTGACCTGCGCCCCGGTGAACGCATGGCTGGTCGTGATCAACGGTCGGATAGTGTTGGAGCGAGGTCAAATTGTAGGTCTTGATCTGGAATCCCTGGTAACACAACATAACGGACAGGCCGAGCGCTTATTGCAAAAAGCCGGCGCCACAGGATAAATTAAATGACTGAAAAAACACCCGAGTTTATTAGCCAGTGGATCAACCTGGCACAGCCGCGGCTGGGTGCCGAGATTGTTTCCTGCAGCGATGATTTTTTCGCCGAATGCAGTCGTATGCTAAGTCCCGAAGCGCCTGTGTTCATCGAGGGCAAGTTCGATGATAACGGCAAGTGGATGGATGGCTGGGAATCCCGGCGCCGTCGCGACGGAGGGTATGATAATGCCATCGTCAAGCTCGGGCTCGCCGGTGAAATCAAGGGTATCGATATCGACACCACGCATTTCACCGGAAATTATCCGCCGGCTGCCTCGCTGGAGGCTTGCTACAGCGATACCACCCCGGATGATAACACCAGCTGGACCACGCTAATTCCATCGACCGGTCTGGAAGGCAACAGTCACCACTACTTTGAAATTAACGATAGTGAGTGCTTCACGCACGTACGTCTTAATATATACCCCGACGGAGGCATAGCGCGGTTGCGGGTGCATGGCAAGGTCGTTAGCGATGTGACAGCCCTCGATAAGTCTGTTACTCATAACCTGGCGGCGGTGGAACTCGGTGCGCGCGCCATCGCCTGCAACGACGCACATTTCGGTGTCGTCGAAAACCTGCTCAATCCGGGCCGGGGAATCAACATGGGCGATGGCTGGGAAACCCGTCGCCGTCGTGAACCCGGTAATGACTGGTGTATTATCGAGCTCGGTCAGCCTGGCAGCGTGGAACAGGTCATCATCGATACCGCTTTTTTCAAGGGCAATTATCCCGATCGCTGCTCGATTCAGGCAGCCATGGTCGAGGCGGAAACCGCCAACTCCATTGTTACCCAGAGTCAGTTATGGCCGGAGTTATTGCCGCCACAGAAACTGGAAATGGACAAGGTACATGAATTTACCGGGGAGCTGCAGGCGATCGGACCGGTCAGCCATATCCGCATCAATATTTTCCCGGACGGTGGTCTCAGCCGGGTCAGGATACTCGGCAAGATCGATGCCTGAAGCGCTCACGATACAACCTCTGACCAGTGCAGGATTTTCGCCCTTCGGCGACGTTGTCGAATTCGAAGGGCACGATTCTTTTCCGATCAACAAGGGCATGGCGGATCGCTATCATGCGCTTGCCGATGTCGAACTCGGTGGTGAGCAAGCGCGTGCGATCATCAGCCTGGTGGATAGCCGCAAATTTGATATGCCGCGCAAGGTCGATCACCTCGAGCATCATCCACTCGGAAGCCAGGCTTTTCTGCCACTCGATGCGAGTCCGTTTATCGTCGTCGTAGCACTAGAGGCTAACGAACCAGACCTCGGCTCGCTCGCCGCGTTTGTTACTAACGGTCGCCAGGGCATCAACTATCGCCCAGGCACCTGGCACCATGTACTACTGACCCCCTATGCTGCGATGCGTTTTATCTGCGTCGATCGCACCGGCCCCGGCGACAATTGCATCGACTTCTTCATCCCCGAATCCGACCAACGTCTGCTGGAACTCCCCTAACCACCACATAAATTCCTGGCAATGTCGAAAATAGGCTATGTTCCAGGGGCGGAATCGAATAGATAAGTTAAAATACTAAAACTAATAGTTACAACACTTATACCAACAAAAATATATGGTTTTCGACATTACTACAGCTTTAGCCATAATTTAAATTGTCTTTACCTAAAATCGAGAAATCAGACGCTCAGATTTTATTAATCAGCGGCAGCAACCGACCCGAAGCAGACATCGACAATATAGATCGAGTTTGTGTCTAGCGTTGTTTTTGCTAAATCCGTTTATCTAATCACGATAAACAGCGAACCACCGTTACGATCGACTCGAAGCAGGACTGATGACGTGCTCAGCTGGAGTGCGGCTTTAAGCGATTTGATGTCGTATACCTTGCGTTTGTTGGCGCCTACAATCACATCACCCTCACGTAATCCGCTGTAGGCGGCAGCCGAATTAGGCGCTACCGCAACGACCAGCACCCCTTTGCCATCAGGATTGTTCTCGACTCGCAGCCCTTGCAAAAGCGGAGAAAGCTTTTCGACTTGCGCCTGCCGAGATTTAACTTCGCCAACCTTGACTGTCAGCTGTAATGTGTCACCGTTTCGCAGTATTGTTAGCTGTACCTTGTCGCCAACTTCCTTAACACCGATTCGACTGCGCAGCTGGGCAGTCGAGCTTGTTGTCTTGCCGTCAGTCTCGATGATGATATCACCCGATTTGATTCCAGCGCGGGCAGCAGGAGAGTCTTCAACGACATTGGTCACCAATACCCCGAACTGTCCTTTAGTCAGATCAAAGGCATCCCGAAGCTCGGGGGTTATGTCCTGGATTCCGACACCAATTTGTCCACGCCTGACTTCGCCATGCTCAATTATCTGTTGCATGCTTACCCTTGCCATGTTTACCGGAATCGCGAACCCGATACCAACATTACCCCCCGCAGGCGAGATAATTGCGGTATTGATGCCCACCAGTTCTCCCTTTAGATTGACGAGTGCACCACCGGAGTTACCTGGGTTGATCGACGCATCGGTTTGAATAAAGTTTTCGTATCCTTCAATGCCCAGGCCGCTGCGACCGAGGGCGCTGACAATGCCTGTGGTCACGGTCTGCCCCAGCCCGAATGGGTTGCCAATAGCGACGACGAAATCGCCGACTTCCAGCAGGCTCGAATCAGCAATCCTGACCTCGGTTAAATCATCAGCATCAATTTCGAGTATCGCAATGTCAAGTTCGGGATCGGTTCCGACTATCTTAGCCTCATAATTCCGGCCGTCGACCAAAGATACATTCACTTCATCAGCGTTTCTGACAACGTGATAATTGGTCATCACGATCCCATCACCCGCATCGACAATAACCCCGGAACCTGCACTCTGCTGGCGCTTGCGTGGCACTTGCTGCTCCTGTTGCGATTGATCTGGAATGTCAAAAAATTTGCGGAAAAAAGGATCATTCAATAACGGGTTGTAGTTGGACTCGCGGGTTGAGTAAGTTGAAATATTGACCACGGCAGGATTGACCTGCTTGAGCATCGGCGCTAGCGAGGGGAAAGGCCTGCCCTGAGCGTCCGTGCCCGGAAGAACGGCCTGTGCCGCCTGACAGGTCAGCATGAGTAGTAAAAATAAAAATAACGGATGTGTTTGAATTTTTATCATTACAATCTCCTATATTTTCAGCAATACCCAAGGGCTGACCAATACAAGGCCAGCCCTGTTCTCAAATTATGATTTACGAATTAATTGATATGCGCTTTACCTCTTGGTTCGCGGTTTCACGACGGGGAATTTCGAGTGTCAAAACGCCCTTATCAAGATTAGCCTTGATTTCATCACCTATGGCGTCATCAGGCAGTGCCAGAGTCCGCTGAAATGATCCATAGCTGCGTTCGACACGATAATAATGCTTATCCTTATCTTCACTGCGTTCCTCTTTTTCTCCCTTAATGAACAAAACATCATCTTTTAGCTCGAGCGAGAGATCGGATTCGGTCAGGCCTGGTACATCGAGGCTAATCTGGTAACAGTTCGCATCACCCGATACATCAATTTGCGGTCGATAAAAATTTGACAGTCGTGCACCAGGTAAACCTCTGGAATCCAGATTTGAAACCAGCGATGGCATACCGAAAGATTTAAACGCATCGTCAAACCAGCGATCCATATCACGGTGCAGGCTCATCAGGGAACCCGGGCCCGCCTGTGGCAAGTTTTCTACTTCGCTGCGGCTAACCGGAATTTGTTTTTCCTTGCCAGCATCATTTTCCTCGTGTTTAAACCAGTTCCAGGGTTTAAGGTTTTCTAAGTTCATGTCAGTCTCCAGAATAATTGCAAATAAATCAGTCCCACTCAGATGGAAAGGCATTTAACCTCATTTTACTTAGGGTTAAGTATGCAACTTTCAAGTCAGGGAAATTGACCCAGATCAAATTCAAACGATGTATCGATCAGCTCCCCTAAGTGAGCGCGCCACGCGAGTGAAAATAGCTATTATCCAATGGCTACTTGACCGCGATACAGGTGCAGGGTGCGCGGTTCGCTACCTTGTGCGATACGCTGCCAAGAAACAGGCCTTTTAAATCGTTCAACCCACGCGAACCCATAATCACGCAGTCAATGTTTTCCTCCTCGATACAATCCAGAATCCTATCGGCCGGATCACCAACTTCAAGACGGGCATCGACATTTTCAAGGCCATTTCGCTCTGCACGGCCCTTTGCTCCGTCAATGATATGGTGACCTATCTCGGTCAGTAACCGCGGTGATATCCCTGATTCCTGGAAAGCAGAATCCGTAGCCACGGTGATCCTATAGTCCATCGATCTCAGTCGATCTATTTCCGTGTTGACATGCGGTGCCAGTCCCTCAATTTCGGCAAACCGCTGTAGAGCGTCAATATTTTCAGAACGATGAGGTACGTGCAATATGACAAGCTCGGCATCGTACTTTTTTGTCATATCAATTGCGAGATCGAGTGCCTTGTAGGCATGATCTGAACCGTCGGTGGGACATAGTATCTTGTTGAACATGACAGGCCTCCGTAACATTTGCCAAACCGTGAAAAATCACCATACCCTAATAGCGATTTGGTATGTTGACGCAGCTCAACCGGGATAAATTTATAAGCCAATGTTCGCTTATGGCCGAAGTATGAAGCTCGATAAGCTAGTATGAGCGTCAGCTTTTGAGAAATCAGGCTTTCACCTGGGAGTAATAGGCTTCTCCCCTCGACTTAAAGCGAGCCTTATTACACACCCTAATTCAATCCAAAAACTCGACGACACAATCGGAAGAGATCCGAATCAAAATAAATCAGGTCTCATGTGAGTATTCGTGTATGATCACTGACTCTTCTCGGTGCTAATCGGTCAGCATCGTCATTAATTGGGTAGTCCATCGCGATGCACTGCCCGCCAATTTCGTGAATCAGCCCTGTCCGCCTACTCAAAGCAATGCGCTTTACAGGCATTTTTCTGATATACCGTGCACGAATCGAGATACGAATACCAGGAGCAAATCAAGATGAGTTCATTCGAAGAAGTAAAAATTACTGGCCTAGATTTAGATCGCCCACCCCAGGTGCGAAAAGAATCTTATATCGATCTTTTTTTTAAACTTTCCACAAAAGCACCGCCGGACTGGTGTGAAGACTTTAACGCGCTTGGTCGTCAAATCAGTCCTGGAGCCAAGATTGGCAAGGCTACAACAGATTGCATCGATACTTATGTTAACAATATGGAAAAAATTCCCTCGCAGCTGAACGAGATTAAGCAAACCGTAAAAGACTGTAACGAGCAATACCTGGAAAAAATTAAACAGAAAGCAATCGCGCTAGCCGCTAGTAATGCCGCCCTTCAGGGACAGGGCGGCGAACAGGACAAGCTAAATCAAATTATCGCATCGCTTGCTTTTGATAGCTGATTGAAAGGTTTTATTCAACTGAGAGACCGCTATTGGCCGTTGGGCACCTTGCTCAACCAAAAGTCAGCGCCCGCTTCTGGCTTAGTTGCACGAGGGTCTGCTTTCGAGAAAGCTGCCGTTCAACCTCGATGAATCAGCGGCGATAACCGATCCATCTCGGACCCTGGTTATTCTCGAATTTCTTTGATTGGCTTTAGCGTCTGCTAATTTGAAACCAAGCCGCTATGGACGTTCTGATGCCTAGGGTTCCAAATTGATCGGGATGCCAGCCTTTGCCATGCCAGCCAGAATTTTATCTCGATCAGATGAATCACTGAACGGATAAATTCTGGTCCAATAGTCCTCCCAGTTACTGAGTTCAGCCTTGTCTCCCCCAGACGCCAACATGAAATCATCACGTGCGCGATTTGCTTCCGCCTCGCGACCAAGATTTGCGTAGCAGGCTGCGATACTGGCGTACTTGAAGAGGGTGTTGCGCTTTA
>CALJYH010000007.1 GCA_937984095.1 uncultured Gammaproteobacteria bacterium
AATCTAAAGACGAACTCGAAATTCGAGGCGAACAGGTCAAGGAAGAAAAAACCGAATACAGCAAAATGACCAGTAACATCAGACAAATGGCGATTGTAGTTTTTCATCATTTAGGCATTAGAGACTTCGGCAGAATCGATATAAAAACCAATAGACTGGGAGAGTGCTTTTTTGTGAAGGCGGACCTGGTTCCCGGCATGGCTCCTGGCTCCAGTTATTTCCCCAGAACCTGCCAGGCAGCGCAAAACATGTCATATGACAAGGTCGTCCAGTTAATAATTGAAGGGGGCATTAGTCGTGTACCTTTAGATTTGCCCAACGCAAGTGTTCTTCCTCAGAGTTCCAAACCTCGGAAATCGAAGTTCAAGTTTCGCGATTTGGGGATGTACCCTGGTGGCTTTCTGGCAAAATTGACCCGCGGCCGACGCCCACGAATCAAGTAAGCAATCTTGCCCAGATTCTGCCGTCGGCTAGTAAAATCATCGGCATCAACTATTCAAGATCGCAGATTTCACTCAGGATATTTGAAATTTTGAGATATTCTCGAAGCCTCGTCTAATCTCTCGCGAAGACGCCAGGCAGAACGTTCGCGTGAATTCCGGGGACAGTATACCTGTTAGGTATATTGTTGAGCGGTGGTCTGCTTCTAACTGATTAAAAGCAGCATTTGTGGAGTTAGGAATACTGCCCTCCGAACTGCCGAAGGGAATCGAGGATCAGTGTTTGGCGAACACCCGGGTATCGCCTTTTTTATCGAAACTGATGACGTCGTAAGGCTGTTTGGTGTTGCCCTGCTCCATACCCGGGGTGCCGATCGGCATGCCTGGAACCGCGATTCCGGTAACCTCCGGTCGGAACAACAGCAGGCGCTTGATGTCGCGGTGGGTAATATGGCCCTCGATGACATAGCCATCGATGACAGCAGTATGGCAGGCAGCCAGTTTCTCGGGTACGCCGAGGCGCTTTTTCACTTCGAAAATGTCTCGCGTGTGCTCGATGGTAACCTTGTAATCCTTTTCCTCGAGATAGCGAACCCACTTGGTGCAGCAGCCGCATTCGGGATTTTTGTAGACCACGATTTCTTTCGGCAGGCTGTCATCGGCCTGGCTTGTATTCAGAGCCAGAATGCATATCGCTGCCGCGAGTAAGATCGATTTCAATCCAGTACCCCCTTCGATATCGGTTGCCAATACTCATTAACTATAGATGGTGCTGGCCATTAATTCAGGATCGGCGTGTTTAGAAAGATGGGCCTGTATACGCGGGCAGGCCTTACATTTGATGTGCTTGCTCGAATTTGGGATGTCAGGTTTAACCCCCTTTGGCCTTTACGATTTTCGTAAAAGAGGATTACCTGACAATCGAATAATTGACTAATCCTCTTTCGATAATTTAATACTGCCGATATCACGATTGGTCTTGTGAATGGCAGGCTTTAGACTGTAAACATCGATTTAAGAGGGAATTGCGATGCAAGTAGAAAGCTATATGTCACACGCGCCGATCACCATTCGAGACGACACGGACTACTGGAAGGCGTTCGAGATAATGCAGGAAAAAGATCTGCACCATATTCCCGTTATCAATCAAGACGAAACGGTTGTGGGTATCCTGACCTTTCGTGACCTGAAGATGGCTGCAATGCATTTCGGGGAAGCGCATGTGGAAGTGTCCGAAGTGATGCACAGCCCGGTCGTCACGGTGACACCCGGCGAAGCATTGGCAGAGGCGGCCAGAATTATGATCGACAATAGAATAGGCGGACTGCCCGTTTTGGACGACGACGGCCAGATTGTAGGCATTCTGACCGAAACGGATCTACTTCGCGCCCTGGTCGATCAGCTGAGCTGAGGAAACTCGCTAATTTTGGTGACAGTTTACATAATTCGAAGATAAGTTAACTGTCACCATGTCCGCTTTACTCCCGCCCGAATAGTCGCCGCGCGTTTTCCACGCTGACCTTGCGCCGCACGTCTTCGGGCAGATCCGCGAGCCAGGCGCGGTGCCAGGCGATCAGCTGTTCGAAATAATCCCAGCCGTCGTCGGCGAGATCCCAGGATTGGGTTCGCGTGACCCGCCATACCGGGTCGGTACCGGTGACGAAACGGTCCGGGTGTTCGAGTACCAGCTCGCGCCATTCGGGCAGCAGGCGGGCGTCTTCGCCCGCCAGTCCGCCGTAGCGCCACGGGTCGCGCGCGGAGAACTCGATCCAGGCGTTCGGGCAGGCCTCGACGATGCGCCGGATGTGTGACGGGTACAGATTGCCGCCGGCGTGTGCGAACAGCAGATCCAGCGACGGGTAGGCGCGGCAAACTGCCAGGAAGGCCGCCTCGTTGCCCGAATCGATGTGTATCAGCACCGGCACCCGGTACTCGACCGCGAGCGCCATCAACTGCACAAACACGCCATTATCGAAACCTGGCTTAAACCCGGTCATGAAGTGAATTTCGCCGATTCCGTGGTAGTTGCCGGTACTTAATCCGGCCTCCGCCCTGGCGACGACGCGCGGGTCCAGGTGCCAGTCGCGGCGACCCAGTTCGTGAATATACGGCGAAAATAGCGGGATGACACGGCCACCCGAAGCGCGGGCGAGCTCGAGCGCTAGTTCGGACGGCGTTCCCGTGGCGACCGCGAATTCGACGCCCGCGGCCTGTAGCTTCGCGGCAACCTGCCCGGCGTCGTTCACTTCCCGCTGGTCCCAGTTAAAATGCACATGCACGTCGGCGAAGGGTTGTGCGGTGGTGGCTACACCCGACCACGCGAGCATGACGACCGTGGCCAATGTGCGCCCGAAGGGTCCTGATTTTATCATTTCCTGTTTCGGCGATTAAATACGGAATTCGAGGGACAGTATACTTGTTTCATCGAGCCCGGCCCGAAAGTTGAGCTGACTTAATTTGGTATACTGCCCTCCAATTTTCCCGAAGGTTTGTGCACACCTTAATTCCCCGGCTTGTTACCGGATCAACCACCTGAGAACTGAATATGTTCACGCCGAAATTCTTCGATTTTTACCAGGCACTGGCGAAAAATAACAATCGAGACTGGTTTAACGAACATAAACCGGACTATCGGCAGGCGGTGGTGCAACCAATGTGCGCTTTCGTCGATGCGATGGCACCTCGGCTTAAGAAGATTTCGCCGCATTTTATTGCCGATTCGCGCCCTCACGGCGGCTCGATGTTTCGCATTTACCGCGATGTGCGTTTCTCCAAAGACAAGCGTCCCTACAAACTGCATGCGGCCTGCCAGTTTCGCCATGAACTGGGCAAGGATGCGCATACGGTCGGTTTCTATGTGCATATCTCCACCGAGGAAGCGGTGTTCGGCGGTGGGATCTGGCTGCCGCCTGGCAGCGAGCTGTTGAAAATACGTAACACCATCGTAGATAACCCGTACGAATGGCGGCGGATCAAGTCGAGTCGTTCGGTGAAGAAATTCTTCGGCGGCATCGGTGGCGACGGTTTGAAGCGCCCGCCGCGCGGTTTCGATGCCGAGCACGAGCACATCGAGGACCTCAAGCGTAAAAGTTTTTTCCTGATGCGTCGCGAGCCGCCCGAAATCATTCTCGACGACGGTTTTGTGGGCGAGGTGGAAAAAACCTTCAGGGCCGCGAAGCCGCTGCTGGAATATATCTGCTACGCGCAGGACATCGAGATCTGATTTTTTCTCATCGACCACGCTTTAGCGGTCAGGCCTGTTATCCCTCGAAGCTGTCGCAAAGTACCGCGCGAGCGCCTGAGATGGAATCCATCCGCAGGTTGACGATGGCCTGGTACTCGGGCGAGTTGTACCACCGTTTCGCCTCGTCCCGGTCCTTGAATTTCAGCATGACGGTGCGGGTATCGCCGGTATCACCTTCGATTACCTCGATGTTTTCGTCGACGATGAGAATTTCCGGGGCATAGGGACCCAGTGTCTCGACGGCTTTGGGGAGATAGACGTTGTTCAACGTGTCGGCATCGGTAACCTTGTGCGTGAAAATGAGGTAGGCGGCCATAAGAATTCCTCCAGATTGGGAATGTTGGTGGGTGAGCAGGTCATTATAACGCCAAACCGTGTCGATTGTTTAACCGTGAATGACCGAAAATCCGGCATCGTTTAAATCCACAAGCAGTGCCGATTGATTTATTATGCACCTTATTGACCTGGGCCTGAGATCCACACGATGAGCGATAGCGACTACACCCCACCGAAAGTCTGGACATGGGACAAGGAAAGCGGCGGCACATGGGCCGGCGTCAACCGCCCGATCGCCGGGTCGACGCATGAGAAAACCCTGCCGATCGGCGATAAACCGATACAGCTTTACTCGCTGGGTACGCCCAATGGCATCAAGATCACGGTCATGCTGGAAGAACTGATGGCAATGGGTAAGACGGATGCGGCCTACGATCTGCACCGCATCGATATCGGCAAGGGTGAGCAATTCGGTTCCGATTTCGTGAAGCTCAACCCGAACTCGAAAATTCCGGTCATACTCGATCAGTCCCAATCCCCCACGCAATCCGTGTTCGAGTCCTGCGCGATTCTGTTCTACCTGGCAGAGAAGTATGGTGCTCTGCTGCCGCGGGATGCGGCGGACCGCACGGAATGCCTTTCCTGGTTGTTCTGGCAGGAGAGCAGCGCGTCATTCCTCGGTGGTGGCTTCGGGCACTTCTACAAATATGCACCTTATCCGATGGAATACCCGATTAACCGCTATGCCATGGAAACCAAGCGTCAACTGGATGTATTGGATCGTCATCTGGCCGGGCGTGAAACCATGTGTGCCAGCGGCTATTCAATCGCCGATATTGCGATTTGGTCCTGGTATGGGCGATTGGCGCTGGGCGATGTTTACGATGCAGCGGAATTTTTGGACACGGCTTCGTACAGCCACATATTACGCTGGGCGAAGCTTATTCAGGACAGAGAAGCGGTACAGAAAGGACTGGCGGTTGCCCGGTCACCCAGGCGAACTAAGTAAACTGTCACTGTAATCCGGATCCATTACGCGAACTAAGTAACGCCTGCATGGCCCTAATCTAGAATTACGGGGGAGGGCCGTCAATGAAACGTTTACTGATCCCGCGAGACCTGATCGTCGATTCAAAATAGGGGACAGACCACGTTTTTAAAGAATAAAAAGGGAAGGGGAGATTGAATAATAATCCCTCGGTCTGCTCTTATCTGGAGATATGATTGCGGGGTTTGCTATTAAAATTGGCTTTCTGTTTGATCGACCTGATCAGCTAGAGAAAGGTACTCCTCGTACCACTTGTCGAGTGTTCCTCCGACGGCCTGCCACACGTCGTAGGTAAACTTGTGGATTATCCCATTAATTTCGACTTCGAGATCGCCCGTGTGTCCTTGCGTGTGTGCGGTAAAAATCTGGTTATAGGCATCTTGCGCATCAAAACAATCTTTGAAACGAATAAACGGGATAACGGTGTCGGACCCGTTAACAACCATTACGAGCTTGTCCCAACCTGTGCCGTTTGCATCTGGACTCGTTTTTAATATTGCGTTAGCCATAAACCCTCTCGAGGATTTCGAATATTCGCTCATTTTATATTGCGCATCAGCCGATATAATTCGCCTGGGTCACAAATCATTGAATTAAAAAGGAATTATTTCTATTTTTTTGATTGACGCCGGTCTCGTCGGCGTATCTTCAGGATAAAGATTTCATCCGCTCCGCAGGGACTCGATGACTGCCTGGGTTTCTGGGTTCACGTTGCGCCAGATCGAAAATGCGGCGGCGGCTTGCTCTACCAGCATGCCCAGTCCGTCAAATGCTTGTGTCACACCGCGTGAAGACGCCCAGTCGACAAATGCCGTCGCCGTGTTGATGTTATACATCATGTCGTAGCAAACCGCGTCGTCGCCTAATACGGTATCCGGAATCGGCGGTACTTCATTGCTTAATCCGGCTGCAGTGCCGTTGATAATCAGGTCATAGGTGTCGCATTCGAAAGCATCGTAAGCGACCACCTGAATATCACCATGCTTGCCGAAATCCCGGGCCAGTGCTTGCGCCTTTCCAATGGTTCGATTTGCAATTGTCAGGCTGTGTGGTGATAGCTCGAGAATTGGGCCGAGCACTCCACGGACCGCACCGCCGGCGCCGAGTACGAGAACTTTTTTCTGTTCGATCGAAACTTGTAAATTATTTGTTAGATCCCTCGTCAAGCCTACGCCATCGGTGTTGTCTCCGGCGATTTTGGCGTCGGCAGTAAAACTCAGGGTGTTTACGGCACCCGCGTCCTCCGCGCGAACGCTTAAACGATCACAAAGTTCCCAGGCTTCGCGCTTGAAAGGAACCGTGACGTTTACTCCGGCATAACCCTGTTGTTGCAGGTTGTGTATGTTCCGCTCAAATGCGTCGATTGGAATTTCAATCGCTTCGTAACTAAGATTCTGTCCGGTTTGTGTGGCAAAGGATGCATGGATTCGAGGTGACAGACTGTGAGCAACCGGGTTGCCGACCACGGCATAACGATCGACCTGACCTGGCACTATTTTTCCTGCAACCAGGTAGCCGCCGTTTTGGCAAAATAAGTCAAAATGCCGTTGGCGCCGGCGCGTTTCATCGACAATAACGCTTCCAGAACGCAGGCCTTTTCATCGATCCAGCCATTTTGTCCGGCGGCTTTGAGCATCGCATACTCGCCACTTACCTGGTAGACAAAGGTCGGGAATTGTAGCTCTTCACTCACTCGCCGCACGATATCAAGATAGGGCAGACCGGGTTTGATCATGACCATGTCGGCGCCTTCGTCGATATCGAGGGCGACTTCGTACAGGGCTTCATTGGTATTGGCCGGATCCATCTGGTAGCTGTACTTGTTACCACCCCCGAGGTTACCGGCGGACCCCACCGCGTCCCGAAACGGCCCGTAAAAACTCGACGCGTACTTGGCCGCGTAGGCGAGAATCCTGGTATTTATATGTCCGCCAGATTCGAGCGCCTCGCGGATGGCGGCAATGCGGCCGTCCATCATATCGGAGGGCGCGACCACGTCGGCTCCAGCATCGGCATGTGAAAGCGCCTGCTTCACCAGTACCTCGACGGTTGCATCGTTGGTGACATAACCATTTTCATCGAGCAATCCATCCTGTCCATGGCTAGTATAGGGATCGAGCGCAACATCGGTGATGACGCCAAGGTCGGGGTGAGCGACTTTTAAAGCGCGCACTGCACGCTGCACCAGGCCATCGGGATTCCAGGCTTCATCGGCGCTGTCACTCTTGCCGGCCTCGCCCACGACCGGGAACAATGCAATCGCCGGTATGCCGAGGCTGGAAACCTCGTTCGCTTCCTCGAGCAGCAGGTCGATACTGACACGTTCGATACCAGGCATCGATTCGACAGCTTCACGTTTTTGTTCGCCATCGAGAATGAACATCGGATAAATAAAATCGCTGGCGCTCAAGCTATTTTCACGCATCAGGCGCCGGGAGAAATCGTCGCGGCGCATGCGGCGTTTGCGAGTGTAGGGGTAACTGGACACTATTTTGTCTCTACTTCAGTTGATAACATCAAATATCGCATAATTTGGGCGATTGGGACAGGGTGCTGGCTAGCGCCTCACCACCAGACAAGCGCTGAGCGAGTAATAATAAATGCGTCATTCTCACGCAAGCGTGAATATTACTATTTTAGACCATTATGAGATTCTCGCCTGCCCGGAACCCCGCCTACTCTGGGGCTGACGATGCGCTAGACATTGTGCACCAGCCAACGCACCAGGTCGGTCCATAGCCGACTGATTTGTTTCCTGGTCGGCATGATGCCGGCATGCGGTAATTCCAGTGTTATCACCGGAACGCCAAGATGAATCCCGGCGTAATTGCCGAGTGACCCGGGGTAGGTTCCCATTAGGTTTTTGTACAAATGCCCGATACGCCTGGGTGCATTTTTTCGACTGGGTGCATCGTAGTCAACCAGCGAGTAGGGTGCGTGTACCGCGATTACCACGTCCGGTTTGAACTGTTCAATTTCCTGGTACAACCAGTTGGTTTCCGGCTCACTCAGAGGATAGGGTCCAGGATAGCGTCGCTCGTTCTCATAGGTTTTGACCTTCCAGTATTCGAGTGCGGCTCCATTGTGGCTATCGGGAGTAGAGAAATTACGGTTTAAATCTACACCGTTGGCATTGGTGCGTTGATGCTTCGGTTGCAACGCGCCATCCGGGTTCATCAGCGGATTGATGCGCCAGTGAAAGAGCCCTGAGTGATGCTTCTCTAAAATATGCATCCACTTGAATACGATGCTGATCGCGGCGAGTTCATCTCCGTGGGTGCCGCCAACGAGTAGTATTCGTCCTCTGGGTTTGCGCTGCTTAAGCGGTGGGTATTCTTTTATCAGCAACGACACGCCATTCACTGAACTGTGGCCGGTCGGGGCCATCTGGAGAACTGAACATTCCTCGTAACTCACGCTTGCCAGTTTGCTGGAGATTTTTTTACATACCGAGTCCACCGTTGCGTAGGCGGCAGAGGTGCAGGTAAATATGGCACATCCAAGTAAAATTGCGAGGCGACGGCTAGTCATCAATCGTTATGGTTTTAATTTTATCAAGTGTCGCAATATCCCCCCTGGGAAAAGCGCGGTTGAGCAGGCGTAACGTGTTTACTGCCTCGTATTCAAGCGCACTTTGCTCAGCCAGGGCATCAAAACTCTCGATGTTGCGATCGACTATTTTCAGTCGGGGCGCCTTGATCGCATCGATTTGCGACTGGTTCAGATGTCGGAAACTTTGATTGATGTTGAGTAGTTGTTTGTCGGTGTCGGAAAAGTGATCCCTGGTCGAGGTACCAAACAGGGTCAGGGCCTGCGAGTTGTCGAGCGCAATGGCGCTGATGCGGGCAGGTTGATAATCGCCACCGCTCGGCTTGGCGCGGGTGCTTGCGGTAACCCCGTAATCTTTCTTGCTGATCTTTAATTCTTTGCTTTGAGTCAGACGTTTTAACAGTGCCTCCAGTGATTCATCCTCGTTAAGTGGCACGACTCCTATCTGAACCAGTGCACCAGTCTCAGAATTCCGGGCTTGCAGAAACTGGGGATTATTGTTGATTTTCCAGCCTTTAGGCAGTTGCAGGCCTATGGCGAGTTCGGGATGCGCAAAGCGGTTATTGGCGACGATGCCCTGCTTGAGGCTGGAACCCCAGACCAGGCCATCGATCATACCTTGGTAGCCCGCCTGGTCGTTGTCACGATATGTCCTGACGGAGAGTTTTTTCGCGGCACGCACCACGGTTTTTAGCCGATCATCATTGCGCGGATGGGTCGAGTAAACACCATGATAGATATTGGCAGGGCGTTTTTCCTTTGCCGCCAGTGCCTTCTCGTAGACTTCCTGGTCCTTGAGTACGCCGATGACTTCGAGCATGTTTTCCGGATCGTAACCGACTATGTGCAGGTACTCAGCACCCAGGCGATCGGCTTCTAGCTCGTGATCGCGACCGTAGCCGCGAATCAGGCCGGTGCTGAGTTGTTGACTGAGATTGCCCAGCGACTGCTCGCCGGTAGTCACGGTGATTAATACGCTGAGCAAGGTCGAAGCAAACTGGCCCGCTTGCTGGCGCACAGAGTGGCGCGCGGTGACATGACCGATTTCATGTCCCAGTACTCCGGCGAGTTCAGCCTCGGAATCGAGATAGGCCATGATGCCTCGTGTGATGTAGACATAGCCTCCGGGTAACGCAAACGCGTTGATATCTGGGGTATCCAGTACTGTGAAGGTAAATTTCAGGTGCGCGCGATGACTCTTTGCCGCCAGTTCCTGGCCAATACGATTTACATATTGTTGTATCGCGGGATCGTCATATACACCGTAGTTGGCAATGATCTCTTTATGGTATCGACGTCCCTGCTCGATTTCTTCGGCTTCTGACACCATCGCGAAATCGCGCTCGCCGGTTACCGGGTTGATCGCACAGGCACCGAGCCCAAGGCTCAGTATAAGGACCAGGATAGAAACAAACTTCATGTATGAATTATTGGGTGCTGGCGAGGTTTATTCAAGACAAAAAAAAGGGTGCCCGGGCACCCTTTTCGAAATCGATTTTGGTGGCTACTTACCGTAGCGTTGGCGGAACTTGTCGACCTGTTTCGCAGTTTGCAGAATGTGCTGCTTGCCCGTGTAAAATGGATGCGACTGGCTCGAAATTTCAAGTTTCAGTAATGGATACTCTTTACCGTCTTCCCACTTGATGGTTTCCCTGGTGGGAACGGTCGACCGGGTCAAGATCGCAAAATCAGACGAAATGTCCTGGAACACGACGTCTCTATATTCGGGATGAATTTCTTGTTTCATGTTGCTATTGCTATCTATGCCGGCGCTAAAGGGCGGGGATTTTGACTGTTTAGTGGCAAAAGTGCAAGTGTTTTCTGGTTGCTACCGGCCCTTTTGCAACCCAACTTAGACACGAAACTTAAAGTGTTTTATGACTAAAAATTTATAAAACCCTGAGCCGATTGTCAGTTGTGATTTTATCCACAAAATCTGTGGATAACTTTGTGTATAACTATGATCCGGGATAGCCAAAGCCTGAAAAACCCTGGGTTTTTGTTAGATTAGTCATTTTTTAACCAACTTATAAAATATCTAAAAATCAATTACTTACAAAATCTGGATGTAAACCGGGGGAAATTTTAAAAAAGAGCTTGACATTTTCCGTGTTGATATTTCAGTTGTGAATAATTCCCTCAGTGGAATCGAAGAATGGCTTCCTTTTTGCCGTTTGATGCTGTAGGAAAAGGACCTGCAGGTCGTTTAAATGATAAAATCCAAGCCTGGTAGGGGAGATTTTTTCGTGATTAAAATCGATTAAACCCTTGTCACGCGCCAGTTCCAGGCAGGGTAGCAGCGAATTAAGCGACAATCCGGTATTGTCGTGAAATAAACGGGATTGAAAGCCGTGTTTGAGCCGTAATGCGTTCAGCATGAATTCGAAACGCAGATCGTCTTCGCTGAGTGTGGTTTCACTGGTGATCGTGTTCCGACCTCTATGTTCAAGGTAAGCTCGGGGTTGGCGTTGCCTCACCCGGCGTATCACGCGGTTCTCGCTGCCTAGCGTAATCTTGCCATGAGCACCGGCGCCGATACCGACATAATCGCCAAACTGCCAGTAGTTCATATTGTGCTCGGACTCTCTTTGCTCGAGGCTATAGGCCGAGACTTCATATTGCCGATAAGCATGTTTTTCAAGTAATGCCTGGCAGGCATTTTGTTGTTCCCAGCACAGCTCATCGTCTGGCATATTCGATGGGGGCTGGTGGTGAAACAGCGTGTTAGGTTCGAGTGTCAATTGATAGTGAGATATGTGTTCAGGCCCTAGGTCGATCGCCTGCCCCAGGTCGTCGGTAGCCGCTTCGAGGCTTTGCGCGGGCAGTCCGAACATCAGGTCCAGGTTGATATTATCGAATCCCGCTGCGCGCGCGATAGCAAATGCGTGCAGCGCCTCGGTACTGTTGTGAACACGTCCGAGCGCTTGCAGGCTTTGATCGCTGAAACTCTGAATCCCGATAGAGAGGCGATTAACGCCAGCCTTCCGGTAGCCCCGATAGTTTTCCGCGTCGGCGCTGCCCGGATTCGACTCCATCGTGATTTCGATCGCGGGTGCGAAATTCAGCAGTGCGCGCAGCCCTGAAAACAGCCCTTCGATGGCAGCGGCTGAAAATAGCGAGGGTGTACCACCGCCGATAAAGATGGATTCTATGTTACGTCCCCAGATCAGTGGCAGATCCTGTTCGAGATCGTTGAGCAAGGCTTCGACATACGCCTGTTCGGGAATTGAATCCGCCTGGTGGGAATTAAAGTCGCAATAGGGACATTTCTTTTCACACCAGGGCAGGTG
Organism: uncultured Gammaproteobacteria bacterium; assembly: GCA_937984095.1. Taxonomy (GTDB): domain Bacteria; phylum Pseudomonadota; class Gammaproteobacteria. The sequence goes on from CALJYH010000007.1 coordinate 11,848, forward strand.
GATATAGAGTCCCAGCGGTGGGTTGCTGCTAAACACCTTGCTCTAAAAGCTTGCGTTTCAATTCCGCGAGCGCTTTGCCGCGATGGCTGAGCCGGTTCTTTTCGGCAGCAGTCAACTGGGCGCTGGTGCATTCCCGGTCGGTTAAATAAAAATAAGGATCATATCCAAAGCCACCGGTACCAGCCGGTTCAAGCTGGATCACTCCCTCCCAGCTTCCCTCGCAGATCAGCGGTGACGGATCTGCGGCGTGGCGCATCAGAACGATTACCGCACGATATCGTGCGCTGCGCTCCATAGGCGATACGTCGCGCAGTTTTTCCACCAGCAGGGCATTGTTCGCCGCGTCGTCGGCACCGGGTCCGGAAAAGCGCGCACTGTAGACACCGGGCGCACCATCGAGCGCATCGACTTCTATCCCGGAGTCATCCGCCAACGCGGGTAAGCCGGTATGGACGGCGGCATGACGTGCCTTGATAATTGCATTTTCGACAAACGTAGTTCCGGTTTCCGCAACCTCTGATACGTCGAATTCAGATTGCGGATGCAGTTCGTAGCCGAGGTCATCCAGAATCGCGGACAACTCGTGCAGCTTGCCGGGATTTCCCGATGCCAGTACCAGTCGTTTCACGCGTTCAGCTGGAAATCGAAAATGCGGTTAATGCCGACGCGAGCCAGTGCGAGCATGCTGCTCAATTCCTGGTCTGAAAAAGCCGCCGTCTCGGCAGTGCCCTGGACTTCGATGAATCCTCCCTGGCTGTTCATGACGACATTCATATCGGTCTCCGCGTTCGAATCCTCGGCATAGTCGAGATCGAGCACCGCTTCACCCTCGTAGATGCCGACCGAGATAGCGGCTACCTGGCATTCGATCGGGTTCTGTTGAAGTTCGCCCGCCTCTAGCAAGCTCTGGATCGCATCGGAAAGTGCAACCCAGGCTCCCGAAATGGACGCGGTACGAGTGCCACCATCGGCCTGGATGACGTCACAATCTATCGTGATGGTTCGTTCACCCAGTTTTTCAGTATTGATGCTGGCGCGTAACGCGCGTCCTATCAGGCGCTGGATTTCCATGGTGCGTCCGCCCTGGCGGCCTGAACTTGCCTCGCGCCGCATGCGACTTCCGGTCGAACGCGGCAGCATGCCATATTCGGCAGTAACCCAACCTTTACCCTTGCCGCGTAAAAATCCGGGTACCGAGTTTTCTACCGAAGCGGTGCAGATGACGCGGGTGTCACCAAATTCAATCAACACTGAACCATCCGCGTGTTTAATATAGTCTCGCGAAATCCTGACAGCTCTTAGTTCATCCACCGCACGGGCACTGGGTCGCATTATTTCGTCTCCATAAAAAGAGCGGCAATTATACTCATCGAGGTTATAGCCGTCCGCAACATTTAACTCCGATGTGATATGCGGGTTAAGCGAATTGGGAAAATAGGCTATGATGC
>CALJYH010000008.1 GCA_937984095.1 uncultured Gammaproteobacteria bacterium
CCTGTCGATGGTGGTTATAATCTCGCTGATCGGTGGCGGCGGTCTCGGTAAGGTCATTCTCGAGTCACTGCAGTATGCGGCCAAGGGACCGGGCCTGCTCGGTGGTTTCGCGATCCTGTTCGTCGCCATGGTCATCGACCGTATCGTGCAGGGTGCCTTCCGTCGCAAGGACCAGGAATTATAGCCCGGCAGTTTCAGTCCAGCGTCTTGCTGAAATAGACGCGGTCGAAACCGTCTTCGACGCGGCGGTCAAACTGCTCAAAGCCGAGCCTGGGGTAAAGCCCCAGGTTCTCGGTCATCCTGGCATTGGTATACAATTCTATGCGGCTATAACCATCCCGTTGCGCCTGTTGCTCGACAAACCCGATTAATTTTGTGCCGATACCGCGGTTCTGAAACCCGGGAGTCACCGCGACATTTTCCAGATGCACGTGGTCCCGTTCAGGATAAAAGACAACGAATCCGACAATCTGGTCATCTTCCTGGGCAACATATAGGTGACCTTTTCCGATCGAAGCGGCAAAGTTTGCAACCATGGGCGCGGGCTCACGTCCGATGCGTTCCACATAGAGTGTGTATGCCGAAACCGCACAGATTTCTATCTCCTGTATATCGAAGCTGGTGGCTTTTCGAATTCCAGTCACCTGGGCACCTGTTCCATAATAATGCTCTGGTGCACGGCAAGACCTGATACTAGGAGCCTTTGGCCCAATCCTGACTGATACGTTCGTTTATCTTTTTAAACTGGTCGATCAACAGATCGCAATCGAGTTGGTTCGAGTTACAAAGTGCATCCATCTTGATCAAAATCTGATCGCCCTTTTTAACTATCTCTCTGCGAATTGCGCTTGGATGTGCCGGGTGATCGTCAGGTGTAAAGGACCAGAGTATATATTTGCCATCACCTTTTTGATTGAAAATCGTCCAGCCTTCATACTCCTGCATGCCTACGGCGGGATCTACTTTTAGCGCGTTAAAAGCCTCCTCAATTGTCGCGTAACCTATGGGTGACGGCTCAGCAACCTGTTGCGCCACCGATACGGGCAGGTACAGCAGTGCTAGCAGGAACAAGCTGAAACGATTCATAATTTATCTTTAAGGGTTACGCTATTGTATCAGCCGCTAGGAGGCTGCCTCTCCTAACCAGCCGGTACCCTTGCCGATCACATCCTCGAGCATAGCGATTTCGCGCGCAAGCTCGCGTGACAGGTTTATCATCAACAAACCAAAATCAGCGGGGAAGTTTACATGCAGATCATAGAATTGCTCACTGCTAATATCCAGGAGCAAACTTTCTTCGGTGGCAACATCTATGCCGTTGTGGGGAATCAGCCCGATCATCAGATCGAAACCCACCTGCTCACCTACACAGAAATAGCGAGTCAGAACATCACTTTCCTCACCGTGCTTGTAAAATGCAAACTTACCCTGCAGCACCACCTGGAATTCCGCTGCAACCTGGTCCAGACGGGCAATATATTCACCTTTGGCATAGCGCTTGATAGTGCCATTTTTTAACAAGTCGAAGATGACTTCATCGGAAAGCGCACCGAAAGTCGATAGCTCCCGCAAGTAGGGGAGCCCGAGTGTTTCGATCGTTTTACCTGCATCCAGAATATCCATCACATCACCTCTGGCCATATTTATGTATCATACGGATTATTAGGATGGTTCGATTGACTTTAGACAATAAAAAGCGAAGCCAGTTTTACTGATGGAATACAATCTTTTCGATTTTCTAACGTTGCTGGGTTCGCTAGGGCTGTTTCTCTATGGCATGAAAGTCATGAGCGATGCGTTAATGGAACTAGCGGGCGATCGCATGCGAACTATCCTGGCCAGGGCTACCTCTAATCGTCTATTTGCGGTTCTCACCGGTTTTACCATTACTGCCGTCATCCAGTCTTCCTCCGCGACGACATTAATGGTGGTCAGCTTTGCCAATGCCTCGCTGCTGTCGCTAGCAGAATCCATTGGTGTCATCATGGGAGCAAACATTGGCACCACGGTTACAGCCTGGCTAATTTCCCTGCTAGGTTTCAAGGTCAATATGGCTGCTATAGCGATTCCGCTGGTGGGCCTCGGTTTTTTGTTCAGCTTTAGCAAGCAGAAAAACCTGAGGCACTGGGGTTATTTTATTGTCGGCTTTGCAATTCTTTTTATCGGCCTGCAGTATCTGAAAAATTCGGTACCTGATATCAAGTCCAGTCCCGAAGCGCTCGCCTTTCTCAGTGCCTATACCAACAATGGTTACCTGTCGATTCTCCTGTTTACGTTTATTGGCACCTTGTTAACCATGGTCATCCAGTCTTCCAGTGCCGCCATGGCAATCACTATCATCATGTGTTTCGAGGGTTGGATACCGTTCGATATGGCAGCCGCGATGGTGCTGGGCCAAAATATCGGTACCACCATCACTGCCAATCTGGCGGCCATCGTCGCCAACTACCGGGCCAAGCGAACCGCCCGGGCCCATTTCGTTTTTAACGCCTTCGGTGTGGTCCTTGCGCTGGTTTTATTTGTGCCGTTTATTAACGTCATCGATTACTTTGTGGAGCACCTCGAAGGGGCTTCCCCCTTTACCCAGGTAGCGGCTACCCCGGTTGCGCTGTCACTATTTCACACCATCTTTAATATCTTGAATACAATCTTGCTGTTTCGGTTTGTTCCTTTGATCAGCCGGATTGCTGAAAATATGGTACCTGAAGTAGTCGAAAAAATAATCCTCATTGAACAACCCCATTTTCTCGATGAGTCGTCGCTAAAATACCCGCAAACAGGTTTAAAGGCATTGCTTGATGAATCCCTGCGACTACTCGAAAAAACAGCCTTCAAGGTTATAACCCACGGGTTACACGTGCACCGTGAGGAATTCGAATCGGACAAAAAACTAAAAAAGATTATCGAGAATATTCATCAGTTTGATCTGGACGTGGACGCCATTTATTACAATAAATTCAAGAATATCTACGGCAAGATTGTCGAATACGCGAACCAGCTACAGGGCACATTTGACCTGGATGAGGATAAGATTATGGCCATCAGAAGTATTTTGCGTGCCGACCGGCTGCTGGTTGAAGTTGTCAAGGATATTAAACCGTTACACACCAATATGAATCGATATTTAAATTCCGACAATGAATACATTCGTGCCGAATACAATAACCTGCGTAAAATGATCTTCAAGATCCTGCGTTTATCGCGCAAGGCCAGGTTGACAAAACTGGACGAGAAATATTTAGCCAAGGCCAAGGACTTAAGCGATCACGTGGATAAATATGATGTCTTGATGAATGGTACAATCGACAGGTTGGTGCGTGAACACCTGATAAGCGCCGAAATGGCGACATCCTTAATGAACGATAGCGCGATCGCCATTCATATAGCGCGCAACCTGGTCGATGTTTCCTCGCTACTGTATTTACAGCGAGACCACTTCCTGGACGTCGACGAAGATGTCGATCTGGCGATGGCGAGTTAAGCAACCAATACAGAGATATTCCCCTGCCAAGATAACATGGATTTGATAGAAATGAATTGCCTGGACAAATATCGCAGCAAGCTCATTAGTCAGCTCAACAGGGACCTCAGAATTATTCTTGTGAGACCTGACGAAGAGCCGGTGCATGATTTCAGAGTCGGAATGAAGCGGCTTACCGCCCTTTACTTTTTTCTTAACGAGGTCGATCCTGGATTAAAAACCAGGAAAATGCTCAAGCCCTATCGCAAGTTGGCAAAATCCATTGGCGTCATTCGCGACGGACATATCGCCGTGCATTTAATCCAGGAACTGGATGAAGTTTGTGTTGCCGATAAAAGAGTTCTGGTTAATGCAATAAAATCTAAATCAAGAAATGATTATCGTTCATTTAAAAGAACCATTCAGGCCAGTCCACTTACCCGGGTAAGCGTTCCTACCATCAGATCGCTGGGTTTATCCGAAAGAGCCATCCTGCGGCAAAAACCGGTCGCTCTGAAAGGACTTTTATCCCAAATCATGAGCACCAGTCCGCGCATGACAGCTGAACAATGGCACAAGAAACGAATACTGATGAAGCGATATCATCATAAGCTCGATGCATTTTATTTCTGTCCAGGTCATACCTCAGATGAAAACGAATTGAAGCAAATAAAAATACTCGAGCAACTGCTTGGCGATTGGCACGACCGCATCATCGCTGCTGAGATCCTGCCGTTACTCAAAGGTGCGGAAGCGGAAGCAGACCGTGCGATCGCGATCATGCGGAAACAGGATAAGATACTGTTGGGATCGGCAAAAATTTACCTGAACAAATATCAAAAATGGCACCAAAGCAATTAACCGCTGAAACTTGGGACAACCACCTCAGTTAAAAGTTAGACACAAAAAGCCCTTCAACAAATCTGTCATTCCGGCGAAAGCCGGAATCTATCTCAGAAGCTTCGAAAGATTTCTTTTTTTTGTGCTCTGGCGGAGAGAGAGGGATAGACCGGGCCCCGCAGGGGTCAAAACGACGCGCAGCGTCATCGCGGAAACTGCACAGCAGTTATCCGGGATCTCGATAGATTCCGACTTTGAAATGGATTCCGGATAAGCCCTGCAGGCTTTCCGGAATGACGAAGGTACGGAGACCTTCTATGTCTAGCGGAGGGATAGACTCGAAACGCGATTGCGGCTCGCGTTTCGACCCCTACGGGGCGCCTGCGGCGGTCCAAATCGCTCATGCGATTTGTCGAACCAGAGGATTCTCATCGGCCTCGTCTTTCCATCAGACACTAAAAAAGGCCCCTTTGAGGGGGCCTTTTTTAGTGTCTGGCGGAGAGAGAGGGATTCGAACCCTCGATACGCTATTAACGTATACTCCCTTAGCAGGGGAGCGCTTTCGACCACTCAGCCATCTCTCCGAATTAAGTGTATAAATTACAATGCAATAACCTATTTAACAAGGCTGTTAAAAAGTTTTTGATTGCATGAAAGCGATTGAACCCGCTTTAACTGGAACCGAAATTTATCCTTCGACTGTATTTCCCAATTCTTCCTCTCCCTCTTCCGCCTTGATGCGATCGTAGATTTCTTCACGATGCACCGCCACTTCCCGAGGCGCATTCACCCCAATCCTTACCTGGTTTCCCTTGACGCCGAGAACGGTTACGGTAACTTCGTCACCGATCATTAAGGTCTCCCCAACACGCCGAGTTAATATCAGCATTCCTATCTCTCCAAATCAATATAACAGTAATCTAACCCTGTATCCTTCATATGCTACATATCCTTCACAGGGACCTTACTTCTTATTGTTATAAGGGCCTTTCTCCGAGCCACACACGATTTTAACCCAACTGGCTTTGTTGAAGCCAGTTGAAATAATTTATGACTTTGTTTTCAAATCGAAGCCATCGTGCAGAGCACGCACGCCTAATTCGAGATATTTTTCATCGACAACCACCGAAATCTTAATTTCTGAAGTCGAAATCATCAGGATATTAATGCCTTCGGTAGCCAGAATTTCGAACATTCGACTCGCAATACCCGCATGTGAGCGCATACCGACACCGACAATTGAAATCTTAACTATCCTGTTGTTTCCGGAGACTTCGCGGGCCTTCATTCGCTTTGCAGTCTGTTCAAGCGATTCCAGCGCGGTATCGAAATCATTACGATGAACCGTAAAGGTAAAGTCTGTTGTACCGTCGGCACCGACGTTTTGCACGATCATATCAACTTCGATATTGGCATCTGAAATCGGTCCGAGTATCTGGTAAGCGACGCCTGGCGTATCGGATACACCGTTTATGGTTAACTGGGCCTCGTCGCGATTGAACGCGATGCCTGATATATGGGCTTGTTCCATAGTTTTATCCGTACCGTATTCTGTGGTTATTAAAGTGCCTTCGCTCGCCTCGAATGATGAAAGTACACGCAATGGCACCTGGTATTTTTGAGCAAATTCAACCGCTCGAATTTGCAGCACTTTAGACCCGAGACTCGCCAATTCCAGCATTTCTTCGAAGGTAATGGTGTCAAGCCGGCGCGCCTCCGGCTCAACCCGTGGATCGGTCGTGTAAACACCGTCGACGTCGGTAAAAATTTGGCATTCGTCTGCTTTCAATGCAGCAGCGAGGGCCACGCCGGTGGTATCAGAACCGCCACGACCGAGCGTTGTTATGTTGTTGTGTTCGTCAACACCCTGGAATCCGGCGACGACTACAATGCGTCCTTGTTTCAGATCATCGGTTATTTTCACATTGTCGATAGATTTAATACGGGCCTTGTTGTGCGCGCTATCGGTCATGATCCTGGCCTGGGCTCCCGTATATGAACGGGCCGGGTAACCCCTTTTTTCTAAAGCCATTGCCAACAGCGCTATCGTGACCTGCTCACCCGTCGTTAACAGAACATCGAGTTCGCGTCCGCGCGCCTGTGGGTCAACCTGCCGGGCAAGTTCGACCAGACGGTTGGTTTCACCGCCCATTGCCGAAACCACGACCACCATGTCGTTACCCTCGTTACGGTACGAGATTACCTTATCGGCCACCGCTTCGATTCGCTCAATCGAGCCTACCGAAGTTCCGCCAAATTTTTGTACCAGCAAAGGCATCGTCTTACGACTGGATCTACCGACTTGAAAAAAAGAGCGCGGATTATAGGAAAAATAGGGTCGTTTGTATAACGATATTCGTATTCGCGGACTATCACGAATAGAATCCAGCTATCGGCTTTTGCGAGATTATCCGCCCATGTTTTCTTTGTTCCAGTTTGATGGACCCGTGTTATTGGCAATTATTGCGGTGATGCTGTTTGCGGGTTTGATTCACGGTACGCTTGGGCTCGGGTTTCCGATGGTAGCAACCCCGATGCTTGCCACGATGATGGATGTGCGTAGTGCGATACTGGTCACCCTGCTCCCAACCATGGCTGTCAATATCGCCAGCATCATCAATAGCAAATCCACTTTGAAAAACACGAGGCAGTTTTTCCCGCTGGTATTTTTTGCATTACTGGGGACATTGGTTGGGACCAGCGTTCTGGCAACCGCAGATCCCGCCCCGTTTCGCATCGTGTTGGCAGGCTTGATCCTGCTATACCTGTGGAATAACCTGAGAATCCCCAGGCAATGGCTCAACGATCACGCATTGTTGGCAATGGCGCTATTCGGTTTGAGCGCGGGTATCGCGGCCGGTACCACCAATGTCATGGTTGCCATTTTAATAATCTACTTTCTTTCCCTGGAAACACCTCGCTCGACAATGGTACCTGCGCTGAACTCATGCTTCCTGGTGGGGAAGGCATCTCAGATCGTGGTGCTTGCAATAGCAGGCCTCGTTGGATTCAGGCTCCTACTTGAAACCGCACCGCTGGCGCTGGCCGCTGTCATTGCATTGTTGCTGGGGCAGCGTTTGCATTCACGCATTCAGGTCGGCACTTACCAGGCTATCCTGCGTAAATTGCTATTGCTGTTAGCAATGATATTGATTTACCAGTTTATGAATGAAGCCAACCTGATCCCGGAGTTGTTCGGGCAATCGGGTTAGAGCCTGGTTTCAACCCACGGTAGTACCGATGCGAGGGCAGCGTCGAGATTTTCAGGCTGATTGCCCCCGGCCTGGGCCATATCGGGTCTGCCGCCACCACGCCCGCCGCATTGCTCGGCTACCATGTTAGCCAGATCACCGGCGCTAATTTGTTTCGATTCAGCCTTCGTCACTCCCGCGATGATCGAAACCTTGTCGCCTTCGCTACTGGCAAGCACCACCGCCGCCGCACCCAGTTTATTCTTAAGTTGATCAACCGTATCACGCAGCGTTTTGACGTTGGCCCCATCAAGTTTAGCGGTGAGTACTTTAATGCCCTTAATCTCTTCCGCCTGAGATGCCAGGTCGCCACCTGTTTGTGAGGCAATTTTCGATTTCAAAGCTTCGATTTGCTTTTCCAGCGACCGGTTACTTGCCTGTAGCTGATCTATTCTAGGCAACAGTTCGTCTCGGCTCGCCTTGAGTTTTTGCGCCGCCGTATCGAGTTTATCTTCACTATCAATAAAACGCTTAACCGCGGCTTCACCGGTCACCGCCTCGATGCGACGCACACCTGAAGCAATACCGGTTTCAAATACGATCTTGAAAAGGCCAATATCACCGGCACGTGGCACATGGGTTCCACCACAGAGCTCGATCGAATCGGAACCGATTTTCAGCACTCGCACCACGTCACCATATTTTTCACCGAACAGGGCAATTGCGCCGGATTTCTTTGCGGCTTCCATATCCATCGACTCGGCCCTGGTTTTCAGGTTGCCGCGTATTTCATCATTCACAATGGTTTCGATCTCAACGAGCTGATCATGTTCCACGGGTTGATAGTGTGAAAAATCGAAACGCAGCTTCTCTGAATCAACCAGTGAGCCTTTTTGCTGAACATGTTCGCCGAGAACCTTTCTTAACGCCGCATGCATCAGGTGCGTCGCCGAATGATTTAGCATAACCGCCCGCCGATAATCTTTATCAATCTGGGTTTTAACCTTATCGCCAGTACCCAACTCACCGGCAACTAATGAACCGATATGCAGGTAGACATCGTCCTGTTTCTGCGTATCGGTAATTTTGAACTCGGTTTCCTTGCCTATTGTTATGCTGCCGACATCCCCGACCTGACCGCCCGCTTCGGCATAAAAGGGAGTCTGGTCAAGAATAATGATTGCCTGATCCCCATTTTCGAGCTGGCCGATCGCCTCATCGTTTTGCAAAATTTCGATTAGCTTGGCGGTCGCCGCAACTTTTTCATAGCCAAGAAATTTTGTCGCTGGATAGGCGTCGAGTTTGAATTGTTTTCCGATCGCGGTGAATTGACTTGATGCGCGCGCGCGTTCGCGCTGCGCCTGCATTTCGACATCGAAACCCTCTTGATCGATGAAAAGGCCGTTCTCGCGTGCGACATCGGCTGTCAGGTCTACCGGAAAACCGTAGGTATCATAAAGCTTAAAGACAGTCTTGCCATCGATGGTATTAGAGACATCTTGTTTAATATCGCTGGATTTCGTTAATGTTATTGTTGCTGGATGTGTCGTAGGCTTTAAGACTGCTGTCTTTGTCTTAATTTCATTCTTGACGATACGCATTCCCTGTTCCAAAGTTTGGGCAAAACGTTGTTCTTCATTTTGAAGTACGCGCTCAACATGACCACGATGCTGGCGTAGCTCCGGATAAGCATCCCCCATTTCCTGATCGAGTGCACCAACCAATTTATAGAAAAAGGGTTTCTTGCAGCCGAGCTGATGTCCATGGCGTGCGGCGCGCCGAATGATTCGTCGCAGCACATATCCACGACCTTCGTTGGAAGGTAGAACACCATCGACAATTAAAAAAGCGCAGGAACGAATGTGATCGGCGATCACCCTTAAAGACTTGTTTTCGAGGTCTTTAGTGCCAGTCAATTTAGCCGCGGCCGTGATTAGTGACTGGAACAGATCAATATCATAGTTGTTATGGACCTGCTGCAGTATTGCCGCAAGCCGCTCCAAACCCATCCCCGTATCTACGGACGGCCTGGGCAGCGGTTCCATGTTTCCGTCCTGGTCACGGTTGAACTGCATGAAAACCAGGTTCCAGATTTCAATGTAACGATCACCGTCTTCATCAGGTGTACCTGGTGGTCCACCCTCGATCTCAGCTCCGTGGTCGTAAAATATTTCACTACAGGGCCCGCAGGGTCCGGTGTCACCCATCGACCAGAAATTATCCGAGGTGCCAATACGGGTAAACCTCTTCGGGTCTACCTTGATATCCTTGAGCCAGATATCGGCGGCCTCATCGTCGTCGGCGTAAACGGTCACCCAGAGCTTATCCGCGGGTAAACCGATGACATTAGTTAAAAAATCCCAGGCGTAATGGATCGCATCCTGTTTGAAGTATTCACCAAAGCTGAAGTTGCCGAGCATTTCAAAAAAAGTGTGATGACGGGCGGTATAACCAACATTTTCTAGATCGTTATGCTTGCCACCGGCGCGCACGCAACGCTGCGAAGTCGTTGCGCGGGTATAACCACGTTTTTCGCTACCAAGGAATACATCCTTGAATTGCACCATACCTGAATTGGTAAACAACAAAGTCGGGTCATTGCCTGGCACCAACGGACTAGACGGCACGATGGTGTGTCCGTGCGCTTCGAAATACTTGAGAAACTTTTCTCTTAATTCGGCACTAGTCGTCATTTTTTTTCAATCAGATATCGCTTTAACAAATAACGCTCGGAATAATCCGAGCGTACCAGTACTCTTTAAGAGCACTAACGAAATAATCGCATGACTGACTCGGGAGAAAAACCCCTATTTTGCAAAAAACGCGCCTGCTTCATACGATCGGCATAATCTGCTGGAATCGTTTCGCCGTACTTGCGAACCCGTTGCTGCATCATTAATTGATCCCATCGGTCGGACAATGGCTCGAGAAACTCGTCGGCAAGCACGTCCGTAATACCTTTTTGTCGCAATTCGTAGCGAATTTTCAAAGGGCCGACACCCGCGTTAAAACGGTGATTGACATAGGCTTCAGTAAAACGCGCATCCGATAACAAGTGGTCCTGCTTTAATTCCTGCAGCACTCCGTCGATAGCGTCGTCATCGTGATCACGCGATTTCAGTTTGCGACGTAACTCCTGCTCCGAATGCTCACGTCGCGCGAGCAAATCCATCGCCTTGTTGCGAATACTAGTCTGAGGTTTAATTTCACTCATAAAAAAAACCCTCGGAGGGATTAATCTCCGAGGGATCGCCAGCTAACAACATAAGGTGGAGGGGATAGGTAGGTTAGGGAATTTCCACCATTTCGGGTTCGACTTCTGGGTTAGAGTCTGTTGCTTCGCTGTCAATGAGGGCCTCAGAGGCCTTCGGCTTGGGTAATAACTCGGCGCGCAAGCGTTGATCGATTTCATGCGCCATTTCAGGGTGCTCTTTCAGGAACATTCGTACATTATCCTTGCCCTGGCCGATACGTTCTTCATTGTAGCTGTACCAGGCACCGGCTTTTTCGATCATGCCATGCTTCACGCCAAGATCGATCAGCTCACCTTCGTACGATGAACCTTCACCATAAAGAATTTCGAATTCACATTGTTTGAAAGGTGGCGCCACCTTGTTCTTAACAACTTTAACGCGGGTCTCGTTGCCAATCACTTCGTCCCCGCGCTTGATCGCCCCAATGCGCCGTATGTCGAGGCGCACGGAGGCATAGAACTTTAGCGCGTTGCCGCCGGTCGTGGTTTCCGGGTTACCAAACATGACGCCGATCTTCATACGAATCTGGTTGATAAAAATGACCATGGTATTGGAGCGTTTGATGTTGGCGGTGAGTTTACGCAGCGCCTGTGACATCAGGCGTGCCTGCAGGCCCATGTGTGAATCACCCATGTCGCCCTCGATCTCCGCCTTTGGCGTCAATGCTGCAACCGAGTCAACGACAACTACTTCAACCGCCCCCGAGCGCACCAGCATGTCGGTTATTTCGAGCGCCTGTTCACCGGTATCAGGTTGTGAAACCAACAGATCATCAATATTGACACCCAGCTTGTCAGCATAGGTTGGATCAAGCGCATGTTCAGCATCGACGAACGCGGCGGTACCACCATTTTTCTGACACTCGGCGATGACTTGCAGAGCCAACGTGGTTTTACCCGAGGATTCAGGTCCGTAGACTTCGATAACGCGACCGCGCGGCAATCCGCCAATACCCAGCGCGACATCGAGTGACAGGGATCCGGTTGATACTATACCTATGCTCGTATCGACTCCGGAATCACCAAGTCGCATGACTGATCCCTTGCCGAATTGCTTCTCGATTTGCCCCAGTGCTGCTGCCAGCGCTTTTTGTTTATTGTCGTCCACTTGTTACCTACCTTTGTATTTGAGTTGTCGAATTATCACACAGTCCAACGAGAACATAAAGAGAACTTTTGTATTTATCCTAAATTTCCGATAAACCTGTGTACAAACCTAGTGCGCATTATATTGCTCGAGTGGCTCATAGCGTGAGCCACATAAAATTAAATGAAAAAACAGGAATTTACCGCAATAGGTTGAACCGGTCGGGATGCAGCGATAGTCTTTAGCAAACCTGACTGGAATTCGCTTGAACAACAATAATCGCCCCGATCTTTCCGCACGCAGCATTATGATGCTGACAGGATCCGTAATCGCCATTGCCGCATTAATTATGCTGTGGTCGTCTGTGCCAACCCCGGGGTCACCACTGGCCCAATTATGCGGAGCGCTCGGTGCATTGCTGTTACTCGCCCCGCTTGCATTCGTCATCATGAAACGTTCAGGCCTCACCAATAGTCCACCCGCATGGTTTATCGGCCATGTTCTGGCAACCTCTCTCGGAACCTGCCTGATCTTCATCCATGTCGCTGCGGGCGACTGGTTTTCACCTCCAGGGATCGTCCTGTTGCTGTTGGTATTTTTAATTCTGCAAGGCAGCCTTTTGCGCGCCATATTTTCGCGCGGCTTCAGCCTGCTGTTTGCACGCAATAGTGCTTCCACCGGGTTTAGTGCGCCAGGCACCCTCGATAAAGCCGCACTACAAACGGTTATCGATGCCAAGACTCAGCTACTGGGGACTCTCGACCCCGCTGCCGAGGAAGCACTGTTCTCACCCGCACTCAAACACTGGCTGCGGCATCCATGGAAAAGTTTTAGATACCTGGCACTGGCCGAGCGCGAAGCACGCATGATCGGCGCACGTGCGAGTGCCGGAATTGAACTCGGTTGGTCGCGCCGCATCCACATGCTGGCAGCACTTGGTTTTTACCTGGGCCTGGTATCGCATATCGTCGTGGTCCTGTTTTTTGCCGGGTATGCCGCCGATGGCGGCAGCATCGACTGGTGGCATATCACTGACTGGGGAGGTTAAGCGATGACCGATGCGTCAACTCAGTTAGCACTGATGATCGATCTCGAACGCTGCACCGGCTGCAAGAGCTGCGAGGCGGCCTGCAAGCAAACTAACGCACTCGGTCCCAACAGTTATCGTAACCGGGTCATGTGGTTTGACGAGCAAGACAACGACAATAGCCAGGTTTCATTAGCCCGGCTCGATTTCCTGACCGTTACCTGCCAACAGTGTGAGCGCCCGGCCTGCTTGCGCGCCTGCCCGGTTTACCCGAAAGCAATCTCAAAGGACCCGATCACCGGCGTAGTTGCAATCAATGAAAACCGCTGCACCGGTTGTGGTGAATGTGCCCTGTCCTGCCCTTACGGTGCGATTGGCTACAACGCCGAGCAACACCATGCGGTCAAGTGCGATTTGTGTTCCGAACGCAGAGTCCGCGACCTCGGACCCGCCTGCGCCTATGTCTGCCCGACTCGCGCGATCAGCTTTGGCACCCGGGAGACGCTGCTCGAAAAAGTGCAGCTGGAAGATCGCGAAACTGTCGATACCGACCACTTCCTGCAGCAACCGGCAACAATTTATCTGAAACGCCTGGGTGACAACGCGCAGACCGAGGCAGACGCCCCTGAAAGCAGCACCCCGGCCTTGATGCTGGATCATCAAAGCCGGGTAAGCCTGAATACCGAAATCGCACGCGGATCATATCGCCGTTTGGACAAAAACAACCTGCTGCTGCAGGAGGAACGCGTGGTCCCCGGAGGCTGCAATATCTGTTTCAACGCCTGCCCGGTCAAGTTTCACCTGCGTGGTGACGAGGTGCTCAATATCTATGGCAACGACGAGGACCCGGTATTCCAGGGTCGTGTTTGCCCCAAATCACAGATGACCCTGCAGCTTTACAACAACCCGCATCGACTGGTGACACCGTTGAAACGTGTCGGTAAGCGCGGTAGCGATTCGTTTCAGCCGATTAGCTGGGAGCAGGCCTTGAGCGAAATCGCACAAAAGTTGTCTGCAGTGCGCGAACAGTACGGTAGCGATGCGCTCGCAATTCAGTCGGGTTCACGCACCGGAGTACTCAATATTATCGGTGCGCTGCCGCTTTTCGCCGGGCTCTGGGGTACCGCGAACGTGGCCGCAACCGAACCCTATTGTGACCTGGGCAAGGGGCTTGCGCTTAACCTGACCCAGGGCACCGGCGTCATGGCAAGCGTCTATACCGAGGAGGATATCGGCAGCGCCGAGGCCTATGTTTACATCGGCGATAACCAGGCCGAGACCCGGCCAGTTAATTTCGGCATGTTAAACGACTGGCGACTGCAACATGGTGCCAGGATGATCGTCGTCGATCCACGTCTGACCGCTACCGCAAGCAAGGCCGATGCCTGGTTACCGATTCGTTCGGGTACCGATATGGCGCTTGGGCTCGGCATTATCCACTACCTGTTCGAGCAGGGGCTCCACGACGAAGCTTTCTGCGAACGCTGGATCGTCGGCTGGCGCGAATGGCGTGACTACATCAAGGAGCAACGCTACGATCTCGAATGGGCAGCGCAGGTTACCGATCTCGAAGTCGAGCAGCTCGAAATGCTGTCGCGCACTATCGCAGAAGCCGATGGCTGCATGATTTTTCTGAGTCGCGGTGTCAACCAGCATACCAATTCAGCGCAAACCAACCGCGTCTTCATGTTCATCGCGGCGATGACCGGAAACTGGGGGCGTCGAGGCGGTGGTTATTTCAATGTTTCCTCGGAAATGAACTGGAAACCACCGTTGATTCCTGCTGGGCGCAAGGCCGAGGTACGGGCAGCAATCGGCAAAAACCCATCATCCTGGATGGAGGCCATGCTCGACGGTACCCCTTATCCGATTAAGGCGCTGATTACGAGCAATAACCCGTTGGCACAATGGCCCAATCAAAACCGGGCACGCAAGGCGGTGGAGGCCCTCGACCTGGTAGTGCACCTGGAGTTGTTTAAAAATGCCACCTCACGTTTCGCCGACTATGTATTACCGATGGCAAGCGGGATCGAAAAAGGTGGCACCACGCGCTTTGCCGAAGACCGTCGCATCGTCTGGAATGATAAATTTATCGACCCTCCAGGAGATGCCCGTTCCGACCACTGGTTCTGGATCGAGCTGGGTAAGAAATTCGGCTACGACGATGTTTTAAAAGATGACTACAAGGATCCGCGCAAACTCTGGGACGAGGTGCTGGTTGCTGCAACCCCGGATCTTGGCGCTGCAACCACTGCAGAGCTGACCGCCCAACCCAATCGCACCGTGCGCTTACCCTACTTCGATGCCCGGTCGGGAGAAATCAACCCGGTTTATGTAACCGAGCTGATGCGCCAAAACCCCGGAGCAAATCTAGGCTACCCGACCGCGAGCGGCAAGCTAGAATTTTGGACCCCGGAACTGGAGCAGAAATTTGAGGTTATGGGATTATCTGCGCTACCCGAGTTTTATACCGAGGCCGAACAGCTGGTGAGCCTGCCGCACATCAAGTATGACACGACTGCCAAAGCTTCAAGCTTTTTCAGCGATGAGACCCTGGTGTATCCGGGCCATATCGTCAACGAACCGGTCACCCGTGACGCGACTTTTGATACCGAACTCGTGACCGGTCGCCCACCCGCGCCCCATTTTCATTCCTGGACCCATTATTTCTGGCAGGCCCAGGAAATGTGGCCCGAGTTATACTGTCAGATCCATCCCCAAAAGGCAGCAAAGCTCGATGTCAAAGACGGAGATCCGGTTTCCGTAATCACTGAAAACGGCAAAATTACGGTACGCGCCTGGATCCATCGCGGAATCCGCCCGAACTGTATTTTCATCCCGATCGGCTGGGACGAACAACAACCCTACCACCCGGGCTCAAGCGTCAACCACTTAACCGGGATCAGACTCGATCCTGTCTCGCAGCAGGCTAATCTGAAAACCCACCTGTGCCGGGTTGAAAAAGCAAGCCATTGATTCCGTGGATACGACGCAACTCAGTATTTCTTCACAGTTCCTGTTAGCCCTGGGCGGAATTTTTCTGGTCGGCCTGTTATTGTCAACCGTTGCCCATAGAACATTCCTACCACGAGCCACCCTGCTGCTGCTATTTGGTGCAGTTATCGGTGAAGATCTGCTGAACCTGGTTCCTCGACTGTTGGTAGACCGTTTCGGACTCATCGCAGAAATAACGCTGTTGATGGTGGGTTTCCTGTTAGGCGGCAAATTGACCAAATCTTCGCTACGCGGTCACACCGGTACATCTTTCTCGATTTCAATTT
Organism: uncultured Gammaproteobacteria bacterium; assembly: GCA_937984095.1. Lineage (GTDB taxonomy): Bacteria > Pseudomonadota > Gammaproteobacteria. The sequence goes on from CALJYH010000008.1 coordinate 16,140, forward strand.
GCGCCGCAATATTACCGGCACTGTTGGTCTGCCTGGGCATGATCGCGATGGGCGTTGCGACCGAGATCGCGTTACTGCTCGGTTGCTTTGCGGCGGCCACGGCACCTGCGGCGATTCTCGACGTGGTGCAGGAATCAAAGATTAAAAACAGGTTCAGTAAATTGTTACTGTTGATCGTCGTGCTTGACGATGTCTGGGCACTGTTGCTGTTCGGTGTCGGCATGGCGATCGTGACATCGCTGAATGGTATCGCAGGCGAGGCTGGTTTCATCGGGCTTGTGGCCTGGGAGTTGGGCGGGGCTGTTTTACTCGGCATCGTAATCGGTCTGCCAGCTGCTTACATGACCGGTCGCATCAAGAAAGGCAAGCCTATGCTGAGCGAGGCTCTAGGCATCGTTTTCCTGTGCGGCGGCATTGCCTTGTGGATGAATGTTTCTTTCCTGATTTCAGCCATCGTTATGGGCGCAGTGATCGCCAACCTGGCCCGCCATCACACCCGCCCGTTTCATGCAATCGAAGGTATCGAGTCCTTGTTCATGATTATATTCTTTGTGCTCGCTGGCGCCTCGCTGGAAATCGGCGCTCTCGCTACCATCGGTGTCACCGGAGGGATTTACATTTTGTGCCGCGCGCTGGGCAAGTACCTGGGCGCCTGGATCGGTGGTTATCTGAGCAAATCGGGGCAAGACAATCAACTCTGGATGGGTGTCGCATTATTACCCCAGGCCGGCGTCGCGATTGGCATGGCGCTGGTAGCGTCGAGTCGCTTTCCCGAGTATCGCCAGATCATGTTGCCGATCGTCATCGCATCAACCGTGGTCTTCGAGATCATCGGCCCGGTATTCACCCGCCTTGCAATCAAGCAATCAAATCAGAAATAACACTTAAGGTGGAGTTACCCTGAATTTACCAGCTCGATCAAGGCTTCGAGCGCCGCGATCATAGTCACTTCACGAACGGTCTCGCGGTCTCCACTAAAGTTGTAAAGACTGGCCTTAGCCTCATCGGCCGAAGCCACCGCTATCCATACAGTGCCAACCGGTTTCTCCGCGCTACCACCACCGGGCCCGGCTACACCGGTAACCGCAACTGCATAATCAGCCTGACTGTGACGCAATGCACCACTCGCCATCGCCACTGCAACCGGTTCGCTGACGGCACCATAGTCCTCGATGACTGAAGACGGGACTGACAGCATTTCGTTTTTTGCCTGGTTGCTGTAGGTAACAAAACCACGCTCGAACCAGTCCGAGCTACCCGCCAGGTCGGTAAGCGTCTTGGCAATCAGTCCACCGGTACAGGATTCCGCGGTGCACAGCTTTTGCCGTTGTTTTAGCAACCGCGAGGCCAGCTGCTGCACCAATTCTTTGCTGTCTTTACCCATGCCGGTATTATAACGTAACGTGAAATCCTTGACCTGCATCAACTGCTAACTGCTTTGCATGGTTTATCAACGGGGCAATGATACAATGCCGCCA
>CALJYH010000009.1 GCA_937984095.1 uncultured Gammaproteobacteria bacterium
TGCGGTAATGATCCAGGTCACCAACACAACCCTGTCGGGATCAACTCCCGAAAGCAGCGCCAGATCTTCATTATCGGAGTAGGCCCGCATTGCTTTCCCGGTGCGGGTTTTTTGCAGGAACCAAAATAGCAGGGCGACGAGGATAATAGCGACTACGATGGTCAATCCCTGCGATACCTTGATGCTGAGACCCTCGCTAAGACCGGTCATGGATTTGAAATCCCGGGCGCGCACGATAAAGCGTTCCCCGTCGAGAAATCGCTGGTCGTTCGGTCCAATGACGAAGCGTACTATGCCATTGGTCATAAACATGACGCCCATCGACGCAATCATGAAGGTTACCGGCACGGCCTTGCTGTGCCGGTAGTAGCGGTAAACGGTTTTGTCGGTAACAGCCAGCAACAGTATTGTCGCTGCAATTCCGAGCGGCAGGGCGAGCAGGGCAGTGGGCAACGGCCCCAGGTTGATTCCCTTTGATTGCAGCCACCAGGTCACCAGAATTGTCATCATGGTGCCAAAGGCCATGGTGTCGCCGTGCGCGAAATTGGCAAAACGCAGTATGCCAAATACCAGCGTGATGCCGAGTGCCCCGAGTGCCAGTTGCGAGCCATACGACAATCCCGGCACCACAATAAAGTTGAGGAGCAAGACGACAGCGCTGACAAAATCGGTAATAGCTTCCATTCAACCCCCGAGAAAAGAACGTCGTACTTCGGGATCGGCAAGCAGTGCCGCACCGGTATCGGTGTGCCGGTTCTCGCCAATCACCAGCACGAATCCTCGATCGGCGATGTTCAGTGCCTGGCGCGCGTTTTGTTCGACCATCAGGATCGCGACACCGGATTGACGTACCTCGAGAATACGATCGAATAACTCATCCATGACGATCGGTGATACCCCGGCGGTAGGTTCATCCAGCATCAACACCGCCGGTTGTGACATCAGCGCACGCCCGACCGCGACCTGCTGGCGTTGCCCGCCGGAGAGCTCACCGGCGAGCTGGTCTTTTTTCTCTGCCAGGATCGGAAACAGCTCATAGATTTGCTCGATTGTCTCGGTAATATCGTCGTTACGCAGGAATGCACCCATTTCAAGATTTTCATAAACGGTCATGCTGGTAAACACGTTGCTGGTTTGCGGGACGAAGGCGATACCCTCGGCGATGCGATCCTGTGGTGACAGGCTGGAAATGTCCCTGCCGCGAAATTGCACCGATCCCTGTTTCAGGTCGAGCATTCCGAGCAGGGCCCGCATTGCGGTCGATTTACCCGCGCCGTTAGGGCCTACAATAACTGCAATTTCACCCTCGTTGACATCAATGCTGCAACCCTTGAGGATATCCGCGCCACCATAACCGCCAACCATGTTTTCGCCGCTGAGAAAACTCACGCGATGGCCCCCTTATTTTTCAAGCCGCGCCCGAGATAGGCTTCAATGACTTCCTCGTTGTTTTTTACTTCATCCGCCGTGCCCTCGGCCAGTACCGCGCCCTCGGCCATGCAGATCACCGGATCACAAAGGCGCGAGATGAAATCCATGTCATGCTCGATCATGCAGAAGGTGTAATTCTTTTCTCGATTCAGCTTGATAATCGCGTCACCAATTTCACGCAGCAAGGTTCGATTCACCCCGGCACCGACCTCGTCCAGAAAGACGATCTTGGCGTCTACCATCATGGTTCGTCCGAGCTCGAGCAGTTTCTTTTGCCCGCCGGAAAGATTGCCGGCGATTTCATCGGCAATATGCCCGAGGTTCAGGAAATCAACCACTTCCATCGCGCGCTGGTTGATTTGACGCTCTTCCTGTTCGACCCGACCACGTCGAAACCAGGCGTTGATGAGGTTTTCTCCGGATTGATGCGCCGGTACCATCATCAGGTTTTCGACCACCGACAGGCGCGTAAATTCGTGTGCAATCTGGAAAGTACGCAGCAAACCTTTATTGAACAGTTGGTGTGGCTTGAGGCTAGTGATTTCTTCGCCATCGAGATAAACCCGGCCCGAGGTTGGCGCGTAGAGGCCGGCGATGGTGTTAAACAGCGTAGTCTTCCCGGCTCCGTTAGGGCCAATCAAACCGGTGATCGAACCCTCGGCAATCTCGATTGAGACATGATCAACCGCTTTCAAGCCACCAAAGTGCTTGCAGACGTTGTCAACGTGAATCATCTAGTAAGTAAACTAATGTGGGAATGATGGTAACAAATTAAATTATTCTTAGCCGATTTCCATGGTAGCGAATTCAGTTAATGAACGCGAAATAAAATCTACCGGCACAAGTTAATGCATCACCGAGGTTATTGGGTAGCCTGGAACGGGAGAGCGGTCGAAACCCTAAGTGTCCTCAACCATTGGCACGAACGCGACACCGAGCAGGTCACGGGTGTCTGTTTCTCCTTGCAGGTCCCTGGTGACCAGCACGAGTTCCTGACGGCTATAGGGTAAACCGATCGGGATCACCATGCGACCACCGGGTTTTAGTTGTGCAAGTAATGCCGGTGGAACCTCCGGTGCGGCAGCCGTCACTATGATTCCGTCGAATGGCGCCTTTTCCGGCCAACCCAGGTAACCATCGCTGCAACGGGTTTCAACATTCTGGTAGCCCATATCGCTGAGTCTTCGTTGCGCTGTCCGGGCCAGTTCTGCAATTCTTTCGATACTGTAAACCTGCCTCGCAAGCTGTGACAGGATCGCTGCCTGGTAACCCGTTCCGGTGCCTATTTCGAGCACGATACTAGTGTCTGTCAGCTCGAGCAGGTCTGTCATCAGGGCGACTATGTAGGGCTGCGATATGGTCTGCCCATGGCCGACGGGCAAGGCGCCATCTCTGAAGGCCGAACCACGCATATTGGTTGGCACGAAATCTTCTCGCGGCACTAGACGCATAGCCTTCATAACGCGTGGGTCCAGATGATTTCGTCCCGTCATTGTGCGCGTGAAGGCGACCCCGGATTCGATATCGGCGATCATTTGCTCCCGTTCGCGTTCAAAAGTCATGTTTCTGTCCGCATTGCCTCATTTGCAAATCGCTTGAATCTCTTCGGCCTCCAGGGTTTCCTTATCCAGTAATGCACTCGCAAGCGATTCCAGCTGCGTACGATGTTGCTCTAGCAAGGCCGTTATATCCCGTTCGATATGCTTGAGTAAATTACTGATTTCGTCGTCGATAATTTGCGCGGTATGCTCGCTGAAATCACGCTGTTGGGTCATTTCCCTGCCAAGAAAAATATGTTCTTCGCCGCGACGAAACGCGACTGGACCAAGTTTTTCGCTCATTCCCCAGTGTGTCACCATGTGCCGGGCCAGGCGGGTTGCCTGCTTGAGATCTTCCTCGGCACCGGAACTGACTTCGCCGAACACCAGTTGCTCCGCGACCCGGCCACCCAGCATCACACCGATGCGATCACGCACATAACTCTGCCTCAGGTTGTAGTGCTCCTCTTCAGGTATCTGTTCGGTGGCGCCCAGCGACCGGCCACGGGGAATGATGGTGACCTTGTCCAGTGGGTCGGCAGTTGGCAACAGGCTGGCAACCAGCGCATGCCCGGCCTCGTGGTGCGCGACCAGGTTCTTTTCTTCGTCGCCGATGATTAATTCACGTTTACTTCCAAGCACAACCTTGTCACGTGCGTTGAGCAATGATTCCATATCGACCGTTTCCATGTGTTCGCGTCCGCATAAAAGAGCGGCTTCGTTGACGAGGTTTTCCAGATCCGCTCCAGAAAATCCGACCGTCAGGGCAGCGATACGATCGAGGTCGACATCATTGGCGAGCGGCACATTGGCTGCATGTATATCCAGAATAGCGCGGCGTGCCTTTTTATCCGGCAGATCGAGCGTAATTTTACGGTCGAAACGCCCGGGTCGGAGTAGCGCGGCATCGAGCACGTCGGGCCGATTGGTGGCTGCCAGCACCACCACGGCTTCGTGCGGATCGAAGCCGTCCATTTCACCCAGTATCTGGTTCAGTGTCTGCTCACGCTCATCGTGACCCCCGCCCAGGCCGGTACCACGCGCCCGGCCCACCGAGTCGATTTCATCGATAAATATGATGGATGGCGCCTCCTTGCGGGCACTTTCAAACATATCGCGTACCCGTGAGGCACCGACACCGACGAACATCTCAATAAATTCTGATCCACTGATACTGAAAAATGGGACGTTGGCCTCGCCGGCCACGGCCTTGGCCAACAGGGTTTTGCCGGTACCCGGTGGTCCCATCAGCAAGATCCCCTTCGGAATCTTGGCGCCCAGCTTGCGATAATGCTGCGGGTCCTTGAGATAACCGACAATTTCATAAAGATCACGTTTTGCATTTTCCAGTCCGGCGACATCATCGAAGCTCAGTTCCGAATCCTGCTGGCGAAAACGCTTGGCCCGGGACTTGCCAAAATCGAACAACCCAGATGGACCGCCAAGCCCGCCCAGACTGCGCTGCATCCGACTACTAGCGTACCAGAACAGGCCGATGATCAAAATCCACGGCAATACGCCGATCAGCGCCTTTGTTAGCCAGTTAGTTTCACCTGAGACTGCATGAATCTCGACATTATGCTGTTCCAGTAAGGAGATTAATTCTGGATCCGGTACTGGCGGCAAGGTAGTCACGAAACGGACTGATAATTTGCTGTCTCCATCAGCAGAAGAGGTTCGGGGTTGATGAAATTCGCCGATAACCTGGTCCCCCTGCAATCTTACCCGGGCGACCTGGTCTTCAACGACGCTGATTTTAAACTCGCTATAGGACAGGGTTTGCCGACCATCATTTTCAGTGTTTAGAAAATACCAGCTGAAGATTACGAGGACAAAAAACCAGGCGAGATAACGCCACCAGGCCAACTGTTGTGGTTGCCAATTTGGCGATCCCTCAGGTTTATCGACTGGTTGTCTGTTTGCCATATCAGTTAGTTACAATGCTGTTTACCGGCACCGAAAGTTATTATTTCCCCGAAGTGCATGACTCCGCTAACCGCAGTTTTGTGTCAAATCTCCTCATTCCACGCACTAGTTTATCAGGGCAGGGGACTAGAAATGTCGGTTTATTGCGCAGTAGTAAGCTGAATTTCAACAGCAGATGATTCGGATCAATTTTTCAGCGAGCGTTTAACCAGGATTAACGTCAAAAACGTGATTGGAGTTTCAGGCTTTAAGCCGGAGAATACTGATTAATGGAAAGAATTGAGCCTATTAGCCATAAAATTATTTAATTATTATAAAGAGTAAATAAAAAATACTTATTAGATTCGCTTTTGACGCGATCAAATTTATTGTTTTGCATCCAGGCGATCAGAACAACACACTAGGCACAACATAATAATTCAACCGAACAGGCATTCAAATGGCAGCAAGCCCGGCAAGCAAGCGAGAGGTTAAATCGACCACCTGCTACATGTGTGCCTGTCGTTGTGGCATCAACGTAACGGTCGAGAATGGCGAGGTAACCTTTATCCAGGGTAACCCGAAACATCCAATCAACAAGGGCGTGCTATGCGCCAAGGGTGCCTCCGGTATCATGAAACAGTATTCACCGGCGCGTCTGACCAAACCGCTACGTCGCAAGCAGGGCTCTGAACGAGGCAGTTCCGAATTCGAGGAGATCTCCTGGGAAGAAGCATTTACCGTTATCAGCGAACGCTTACAACACATTCGCGAAACCGATCCGAAGAAGTTTGCGCTCTATACCGGACGCGACCAGATGCAGGCTCTGACCGGGTTGTTCGCCAAGCAATTCGGTACGCCCAATTACGCGGCACACGGTGGCTTCTGCTCGGTTAACATGGCGGCTGGATTAATCTACACCATCGGTGGATCCTTCTGGGAGTTCGGCGGCCCCGACCTGGAACGTTCGCGCCTGTTTATCATGCTCGGTACCGCCGAGGATCATCACTCGAACCCGATGAAGATCGCGCTGGCCAAGTTCAAGCGCAATGGCGGCAAGTTTATTGCAGTCAACCCGGTGCGCAGTGGTTATGCCGCGATCGCCGATGAATGGGTTCCGATCAAACCCGGGACGGATGGTGCGCTACTGCTTGCGATCATCCACGAAATTATCGCGCTAGGGCTTTACGATCGTGATTTCCTGCTGCGCTATACCAATGCACCGGATCTCGTAAATGTTGACTCGGACAGCGATGAGTTTGGTCTGTTTCTACGCTCCGACGAGGAAGTCGAGAAAACCTGCATCGAACCGGAAAACAAAATGTGGTGGGATCGAAAACTCGATACAGCGGTACATTCGCACAGCGACAATGCCGATCCGCGTTTGATGGGGGAGTTCGAACTCGAAGACGGTGGCAAGGCTAAACCTTCCTTCCAGCTGCTCAAGGAGCGGGTTGCGCAATATACCCCCGAATGGGCGGCGGGCATTACCGGTATTGACGCGGATACGATTCGACGGCTAGCCCATGAGATGGGCATTACTGCGCGCGACGAGCAGATTGAATTACCGATTCCCTGGACCGATGCCTGGGGTCGAGAACACGAGTCGATTACCGGCAACCCGGTTTCCTTTCATGCGATGCGGGGACTGGCGGCGCATTCAAATGGTTTTCAGGCAATCCGTGCACTTGGTATCCTGATGACGATTCTCGGCACCATCGACCGCCCCGGCGGATTTCGTCACAAGGCGCCGTTCCCTCGCCCGATTCCCCCTTGCGCAAAGCCACCCAATTCGCCAGATGCGGTGCAGCCTGGCGCCCCACTCGAGGGAATGCCGCTAGGATTTCCAGCTTCGCCGGAAGACCTGTTCGTCGATGAGCAGGGTGAAGCGGTACGCCTCGATAAAGGTTTCTCCTGGGAATACCCGTTATCGGTTCACGGCTTGATGCACAATGCAATTACCAATGCATGGCGCGGTGATCCCTACCCAATCGATACCCTGATGCTGTTCATGGCTAACATGGCCTGGAACTCGTCGATGAATACCAGCCGCGTGCGCGAGATGCTGGTCGATAAAAATGATGATGGTGAGTACAAG
>CALJYH010000010.1 GCA_937984095.1 uncultured Gammaproteobacteria bacterium
CATCGGTTTCCTCGCTGGCTGGCGAGGCAAGGGCGGCGAGAAATTCATGCGCGGGGAACCGAATCCCAACCAGTGGGAAATGTACGCCAAAAACAATTGCGTGTATCAGCACGAGTTACCCCGTTCATACCAGTACATGCGAAACTGGAATCGTGGTTATCTGCACTGGGCACAGGATCACGGCCTGATTCGCTACACCGATCCGGTCAATCTGCACCTCTACTCGGAAGTGTTGCAGCGATTTCGACTAGCGGCCGAGGGCAAGCGCAAGGGTCGTCAACCACCTGATTACTTGCGTGAACGGGTACGAGAACACTTCGATCCGTTGCCGTTTTATGCAGAACCACTGGAAAACCAGGGCATCGATAAGGACAGGTATCCGCTCAATGCGATCACGCAACGACCGATGGCGATGTATCATTCCTGGGATTCGCAGAACGCCTGGTTGCGACAGATCCATGCCCATAACTATCTTTTCGTCAGCCCACGGGTAGGGGCCCAGAACGGTTTCGACGATGGTGACTGGATCTGGGTCGAGTCTGCACATGGCCGGGTACGCTGCATGTGTCGCTTCAGCGAGGCGGTGGAGCCGGGCACGGTCTGGACCTGGAATGCAATTGGCAAGGCTACTGGCGCCTGGGCGCTGGAACCCAACGCTAACGAATCGCAGAAAGGTTTCCTCTTAAATCACTTGATCAGTGAAGAAATTCCCTCCGCCAGAGAGGATTACAGCTATAGCAATTCCGATCCGGTTACCGGTCAGGCAGCCTGGTACGACGTTCGGGTTCGGGTCTACAAGGCCGAAGATTCCGAACCGAAACAGACTTCACCCCAGTTCAAAGCTCTGCCCCTGGTGCCGGGGATGGAACCGCCACGGGGCAAATGGCAGGCGTTTTTCAAGGGGATCGGAAAATGACGCAGTTGGCCCTGGTCATAGACCTTAACACCTGCGTCGGCTGCCACGCCTGCGTCACCAGCTGCAAGGAATGGAATACCTCGGGTCAGGCAGGTCCAATGGTGGATAAAAATCCCTACGCGGCGGAACCAACCGGAACCTTTTTCAACCGCGTGCAATCTTTCGAGGTTGGGACCTTTCCCAACACGCAAACCGTGCACTTCCCGAAATCCTGTTTACACTGCGAAGATCCGCCTTGCGTTCCGGTTTGCCCCACCGGCGCGAGCTACAAGCGACCCGAGGATGGCATCGTGCTGGTAGACTACGACAAGTGTATCGGCTGCGAGTATTGTTCCTGGGCCTGCCCCTATGGTGCCCGTGAGATTGATGAGCAGCAGAAGGTCATGAAGAAATGTACCCTCTGTGTCGATCGTCTCTACGATGAAAGCCTGCCGGAAGCGGAGCGCAAGCCGGTTTGCGTGCTGTCGTGCCCGACCAGTGCCCGTATCTACGGAGATATCCATGATCCCGAATCCGAAGCCTCTAAGGCAATCAGCGACGCGGGTGGTTATCAGTTAATGCCCGAATGGGGCACCGCACCGGCCAATCATTACCTGCCACGGCGCAAGGTCAGTATCGCGATCCACGAGGAAGACCTGCAGCGAGTGGACAATCCGCTACGCAAGGAAGATCGTGGCCCACGCAAACCCACCACGCGCACTACGCTCGACGATTCGACCTCGTGGTGAAGCCATGAAGCCCGCAATTTCGGTTATTCTTTTAACCACGCTGATTGGCACAGGGCAGGGTCTGTTCCTGGCTTTTTACAGTGCCGAATGGTTTGTTCTACTAGGGATTCTTCGGCCCCCGCTAAACGATTACAGTGGCCATGCGGCAGCATTAAGTGTCTTGTTATTGGCTCTCGGCCTGGTCGCATCCTTTTTCCATCTGGGACATCCTGAACGCGCCTGGCGTGCCGCGGCAATGTGGCGCAGCTCCTGGCTATCGCGCGAAGTCATCGCTCTGCCAGCAGCGATGCTGCTGATACTGGGTTATGTGCTGCTGAAATTATCGGCGATGGATTCGATTGTTCTGGTTCTCGGTGAAAGTATCCCGATTTCGATTTCAACGGTAGTGGGTTTCGGTGCAGTGCTTGCTATTTGCGCACTGTTTGTCTGTACCGCGATGATCTATGCCTGTTTAAAGTTTTTGCGTCAATGGCATAGCCCGCTAACCGTATTGAACTTTTTGCTCATGGGTTGTGCTTCCGGATTCACCCTGGCTAGTGCGCTGGCGTCCTATAGTCAGGATGGACGCTTCGCCTATTTTGTCGGAATGGCCATTTTCCTGACCCTCGCTGCCCTGATATTTCGTTTCGCCACGCTGTTACGTAACAAAGGTTTACGCAGTCCTTCGAGTCTACAGTCAGCAATCGGAGTGCATCACCCGACAATTCGTCAAATAGCGCAGGGCGCCATGGGCGGCAGCTTTAACACCCGTGCCTTCATACATAGCTACGGTGCTTCGGTGGTGCGACTTGCACGACGGGGTTTCCTGGTGCTGGGATTTGTTATTCCGTTGCTATTACTGCAGATCAGCGACGAGTCCTCGACCCTCATCTGCAGCCTGGCGTTCGCATTGCAATACCTGGGATTACTGGCTGAACGCTGGTATTTCTTTATTGAGGCCGAGCACCCACAGAATCTCTATTACCAGATGATTTCATGAATCTGCAGTTCTAGATATCTATCGACGAAAAAAGCTCCAGAGCGGCCCTGCGAAATGCTTTGGACTGGTTCGCGTCCGGGATTGCATTACCGATATAGTCGATCGCCTTGCCCACATCGTTGCTATCCTCGAAAGCCTCTTCGACGATCATCTCGGCAACAATGCCAATGTACTCGGTCGCGATATCAAGCATTTGCGCCTTGATTGGATCACCCATGGACATGTTGCTACCCGATACAACCGGTTTCATGTTTCCGGAAGATACGGTACTGCTGCCCGGATCGATTAGTTGCAAGAAACTGTCGGCCGGCATTAACTCGGGCTCGCTGTCTTCGGGTGCCGAGGCATAGGTATACTTTACCAGGGAGCTTTCAGCGAGCACCTGAATCGCTTCACCGGCTTCCTTGGAGCGGCAATGCAGTCGCGTTAACTTGCCCTGTGAAAATCTCAATAACACCGAGCGATTGCTATCGGTGAGTATCGTCAGAAAACCGGTTTCATGGTTGCTGATGATTTTGCCAAGCTGTTCGATCAGCTTTACCTTTGGTACGAATTGGGACTGGGCCATTTGATAATTCGACAGGTTTAAACCGATACTGCAGGCCAGCAGGTAATGGTAGCTGAGGTCTTGGCGAAAGGTACGGGAAGCTGATGCATAATCGATTACTGGCTGTCCCTCATATCCCTCATGCGCTTCATAATGATTGAAACACTGGTACGCATGCGTTCGAAGGCCTGTGCTACGTCTTCAATTTCATCGTTTGAAGTTACCGATATCGTGCGTGATGTATCGCCTTTGCTGACCGAATCAGCCAGTTCCCTGAGATCAAGCATGGGTTGGGTAATGGCCTTCGACAACATGCCGGCAATGAAAAATGCTAACGCGAAGACAGCTAGTACAACGACGGTAAGAATGACGATCACCTGGCGTTTTGAAGTTTGCAGACTGGCTTGTACGGTCGATAGTCCTTCAATCGGTGCAAGAGCGATTGATGTTGGCTGTTGCACCAGGACTGACCAGTTGAAGCCCGGAAATCGGGTCACCACCGTGCGGTACAACTCGGGTCCAGCCGACTTGGCGTAACCAAGTACCTGATCGCTACTGAGCACGTAACCTTTGTTACGCGCGGAAAATACTTCCTGCAGCGCCGGGTCGGTGCTGTTGCGCAAGTTTACGGAATCGACCATGATTCGGTCCTTGGCGTGTTTCGAACCGGTTTCGGCGAGCAGCAGTCCTCCGCTGCTGATGACCGTGACCAGTCCGCCGTTAATGTCGCGCGCTCCCTTGTCGGCTACTTCCTGGATCAGGCTGACGCCAAGTACGGCTTTCATCACGCCGAGACTTCTGCCCGAAGCGGTATCGTCGATACGAACCGAGATATCGATCGACCATATGCCCGCAGAATCATCAAACTCGACTTCGCCCACCGAAATACCATTTTCCCAGGCGGTTTTCCACCAGTTTTCATCACGCTGTACGAAGTCAGAGGTTGGATTGGTCAGGGCGGTGTTAAATCCGTGTTTGTCGGTGAAGAACACTTCGCCAAAGTGCGATGAACGTCTGATTTGCTGGATTAAATACCGATTTGCTGTCGGAGAGATATTGAGACTCTTACGTGTTTTGAAAAGTGCCTCGATTTCATCAATTTCCTTGTCGACGAGTCCCGCCTTTTGATGTGCTGCCGCGGCTGATTTTGACGCCTGCAGAATAATTGGAGCTGAAGCCCAGACAACAACATCCGAAATACGTTCCAGCATGAAAGTATCAAGCTGGTTGACAATGCGCGCGGAGGTGGTGCTCAGGTTGTTGCCTACGACCGAGTCGAGTAATTCTGCGCGGCTGTTGTCGAGCTGATCATTGGCGCTGGTCGTCAACTGGTTAAGGCTGAACCAGGAAAAAATGCCAACCATTAAAACCGGTGCGATACCGATGAAAAGTGTACGGTTGGTTATCTTTCCACGCAGACTTTTCGAATAAGGTCTTACTTCCATTCTCGTCACTCACTGCGGCGTGAATTAATTTGCCGCGTCTAAATACTGATTAATCTCGTCCTGCATATTCTTTCAGCGGAAGGCTTGCTGCAGCCCCCGCGTTTCCAATTATCTACCCTTAGATATTAAAAACAATTGCTTATGACAGATACCTAATAATTCACATAAAGTATCTGTTTGCTACGCGTGCCAAAATTCTGTGACTGCTAAGTAAATATAGACCATAGAGCGTTTTTCGTTAGCCTTTAGGTCCTGCAAAATTCGGGATTATCTGCGCCCGCGTATGCGTTAGAATTGAAAGGATTTCGTCAGACTTGATGGTTTTGAAAGGATAAGGAGCGAGACACAAGGTGAACGCAAATTACAGAAGGGAATAGTTGCGGGTTATGAGTAACTTAATAATTCCAGTGAGCGCTATATGATCGATCAAAAAGCCATCGAATTTCAGCGCCTGCACGCGGCTGGGAATTGCTTCATCATGGCGAATGCCTGGAACGCGGGTAGCGCAGTTCTGCTGGAACAGGCCGGGTTCAGCGCGATTGGCACTACCAGTGCAGGTATTGCCTACAGCCATGGCCTTGCCGACGCTGAAGCGGCGCTGTCGTTCGATTCGTCATTACAGGAAACTTGCGAAATTTCGGATGCAGTCAGTATTCCGGTTAGCATGGATTCGGAAAACGCTTACGCTGATGCACCGGCGGCGGTTTTCGAGAATATGAAACGCATTGCCGGTACGGGGGTTGTCGGTGCCAGTATCGAGGACTATTGCGGTGATCGGCGGCACCCGCTTTATGATATCGAACTGGCAGTCGAACGAGTCCGCGCAGCGAAACAGGCGGTGACGGAGCTTGATTATCCGTTTATGCTGACGGCTCGCGCTGAATGCTACCTTTATGGTAGCCCCGATCCCTTTAAAGATTCGGTCGAACGCGTTAACCGATACCGTGAAGCCGGCGCTGATTGCCTGTATGTACCCGGTATCAGGGATATCGATACGATTCGTGAACTGGTTGCTGCGGTTGACGGGCCAGTCAACGTCGTAATGGGTTTGTCCGGCACACCGATTTCATTAGCCGAATTGCGCCAGGCAGGCGTTACACGTATCAGTATTGGTGGATCACTGGCAAGAGCGACATTTGGCCTGGTGCGACGTGCCGCACAAGAAATGCTCGAACAGGGCAGCTTTAAATTCGCCAGCGGACAAATACCCGACGCCGAATTGAGTAAACTCTTTTCTCGTCGAAGCGATAGTTAACTTTAGTTTACCAGGAAACTTGATGGAGACTCGCCGATTCATCCAGTGTGATGTTTTCACACCGATACCGACGCTTGGTAATGCGCTCGCGGTCGTCGTCGATGGAGAAGGCCTGTCGGATGAAACCATGCAGCGGTTTGCTGCCTGGACCAATCTTGCCGAAACCACGTTTATTCTGCCACCCCGGGGCGACACGGCTGACTACATGCTACGTATATTTACGCCGACGCGGGAAATGTTGTTTGCAGGTCATCCGACTCTCGGAAGCTGTGCGGCCTGGTTGTACTGTGGAGGTAAACCCGAAGAATTCGGGATTGTGCGGCAGGAATGCGGTGTCGGCATCGTCGAAATCGATATCACCGATTCCCGTAGGCCCGCATTTGTAGCACCACCCACTGAAATACGACCTATGCAAGCCGATAGTTTTGACTCAATCGTTGACGCGCTGGAAATACCGCGTGATGCAATACTGCACACCGCGGAGCTGGATAACGGACCGGTGTGGCAGGTACTGCAGCTGGATTCGGCGGGAGCTGTTTTGCAGATTGATTCGTCTCGTGTGCGTTGGCCGACCTTCAGGGCTATCGGGATGATTGGTGCGCACCCCAGGGGGAGCGAATGTGATTATGAAGTGCGCTTGCTAGCACCGTCCAGTGGTATGAGTGAAGACCCGATCACCGGCTCGCTCAACTCCGCACTCGCCCACTGGCTGCAGGCCGATGGTCGGCTTAAGGATAGCGTTACGGTAGCCCAGGGTACCTGTATCGGTCGTCATGGGCGTGTGTCGATTAACCCGGTCGATTCGCACAACGTCAAGATAGGCGGTCAAACTCATATCCTGATCGATGGCACGGTTTTGTTGTAGTGCGTAAAATGCAATGATTAAAATCTGGGGACACAGTAACGCTGATGTTGCCTCAGTGAACAAATTCATTAATATGAAAGGCCGATGATTTATCGCAACATGAATATCAGCGACCACGAAGCAGTTATGGCTCTGTGGCAGACCAGCAAGGGTATCAGTTTACGTGACGCGGACTCCTGCCAGAGTACCGAAAAGTATCTTGCACGCAATCCGGGGCTCAGTTTCGTAGCGCAGGATGAGACAGGCATCGTCGGCACCTTGATGGCCGGTCATGATGGCAGGCGTGGCTACATTCAGCATTTGGCAGTAGCCCCCGAACTGCGTGGAAAGGGCGTCAGCGATAAACTGGTCGAGCTGTGTCTCGATGCGTTGAAAGGACAGGGAATTGTCAAATCGCATGTGCACGTGTTAGACGCTAACGAGCCGGGTCGAGCTTTCTGGTCGAATCGAGGCTGGACACACCGTGCCGAGATCGAAATGTATTCCTTCATCAACGGTAAAAATCAAAACACCTAGCATGGATATCGAATACCTCGATCCGGATTCACCTGACGTACAGGCATTGATCGCAGCCTCCGATGCCTATTACATTGATCTCTATCCGGCCGATAGCAATCACCTGGAGAGTACTGAGGACCTGAAGAAGCCCAACGTACTATTTGTTGGTTGCCGTATCGACGATGAACTGGTTGCCAGCGGGGCTGCCAAGATTCTGCAGCATGATGTTAGCTATGCCGAAATCAAGCGCGTGTTCGTGCTTGCACAGCACCGTGGTAAAGGCCTGTCAAATAAAATCATGCACTACCTGGAGAGTGAACTGGAAAATCGCGGTGTCACAGTGTTTCGTCTCGAGACCGGGATTAAGCAACCAGAGGCCCTCGGCTTGTATCGCAAGCTCGGATACCGGGAACGTGGCCCGTTTGGAGCCTATGTTGCTGATCCATTAAGCGTGTTCATGGAAAAATATGTGGGCCTTGAAACATGAGTTTGCTGTGATAAATATTTTGCTGGTCGGGGACTATGAGCAGGCGGTTGTTGCTCATCAGGCAATCCCGCGTGCGATCGATCTCGCTGCTCAGTCGTTAGCGGCAAAGGTTGAGAAGATCTGGATACGCACCGCCGAACTGAATCCGCAGTCGATTCCCGAATTCGACGCGTTGTGGTGTGTTCCATTTAGTCCCTACGAAAAGCCGGAAGTGGTGATAGCGGTTATCAAGATCGCGCGCGAAAATGATATTCCATTTCTTGGCACCTGTGCCGGTTATCAGCATGCCGTGATTGAGTATGCGAGGAATGTACTGGGTTTCGAGTCTGCCGCCAGCATCGAGGATGATCCGGATACACAAATGCCCGTGATAGCGCCGTTGGCATGCAAGCTCTGCGATCAGGCCGAAGCGATAAACATTGAGCGCGATTCCAGGGCAGGTGATATATATCAAGCCGAAAGGGTGCTGGAAGAGTATCATTGCGGATTCGGAGTCAATCGAGATTTCGAGCATATCTTCGAAAACAGTCAGCTAAGGTTTAGCGGGCATGATGACAATGGCGATCCGCGTGTATGCGAAATTCCGGATCATCGGTTTTTTATCGGTACCGCTTACCAGCCTGAACGGTCGGCGTTGAAGCAAACTGTTCATCCGTTGATAACCGCCTTTTTAACGGCAGCACTTTGAGGGAAGCATGACGCAAGCCGAAATGTACAAAGTAGGGACGATAGGCAAGGGCTTTTTGGCAATCATGGCGCGACCCTCGCTTGAAGAGAATGATCCCGCGTCTGTATTTCACATCTCTCTACTCGGCATAAAACTGGTTGTTTCGTTACTCGAGCACAATGAGGCGCGCACCCTGGGGCTCGATGCAGAGCGTGAGCAGGTCAAGGCGCTAGGCATGGATTTTGTTTCCTTCCCGATTCCCGACATGGGAATACCAGCCTCTGTGGGAGAATTCAGGAGTCTCTCCAAAATGCTACTGAAACAGGTCGATATGGGGAACAATACCCTGGTCCATTGTCATGCGGGGATCGGTAGATCGGGATTGATGGCCGCCGGAATACTATTGCACTGTGACTTGAGTCCGCAACAGGCCTTTGCACATGTCTCCAAGGTGCGTGGCATCAGGGTACCCGAAACCCGCCACCAGGAGGACTGGCTGATCAGTAATTATGCAGCGATCGCTGGTGACCTGGAGAAGCATCAATGAGTACTGTTTACAGGACAGCATGAATTTAACCCTCGATCGGTACGCGGAAAATCCGATTATCGATGAATTGGTTTACTGGCCGCCGAAGCAAAACAGAATCCAGAGCGTGCGCGCCTGCTGTGTCATGTTTCGCAAACCTTTCATCGAAGTCTCAATGGAGGGGGGTGAGGTTTTTCAACGCCATTTCGCCCGGGATTCATTTGCCAGGTACTGGGCCGAGGCCAGCGTCATCCTGAAAGCCATTACCAGCATCGAATTGATTTCTGAATTCAGCTTTGAGCCGGTCGGAGATACTAACAAGCTCACACAGGAGGTATTGACCATGCGTGACGAATGTATCCGGGAGAGCAACCTGATGTTCGACGAGGGTATGTACCAGCAATTTCTGTTGCAGTACGGCGAAGACTGCAAGAACCTGCCTCCAGACGCTGCGCAAAAAATATCTTATGCCAGGGAACAAACTGGAATACAAAAGTAACCAGAAGTTTGTCAGGTGATTGATTACAACACTTTGATGATCGTCATGCTGGCGTTCCTGATTGCGGGCACCGCCAAAGGCATCACCGGTTTTGGGATACAGGTGGTGGCCCTCTCGATCTTAACCATCGCTCTCGACCTGGTGACCGCCATGGCGGTGCTGCTTGCGCCCTCGACGGCAACTAACATCTGGCAGGCGCTAGTAGGTGGTTTTACGCGCGAATTATTGGTTCGCCTTTGGAGCTTCCTGTTGACGGTGTCGCTGGCGGTCCTCATCGGAGCCATGGCGTTGACTCGCGTAGACCTGTCGCTGCTAACAGCATTCCTCGGCCTGGTAATGATCGCATATGCTTCAGCCAGCTTGCTGGGAGTTAACTTTAGCCTGGGGGTGCGCACCGAAAGGTGGCTTGCTCCCATGGTTGGCCTGGTTAACGGCGTGATCACCGGCATGACTGGCTCCTCGGTTGTTCCGGGAACCATGTACCTGCAGGCACTGGGTCTGCCACGGGATATGCTGGTGCAGTCGATGGGAATGCTATACCTGGTATCGACCCTCGCGCTCGCCGTTGCTCTGCAGGCTAATAGTCTACTCGACCTTGAGCTCGGCCTTTACTCGGTCAGCGCAATTGTGCCCGCGCTGTGCGGTATGATGTTGGGTCAGAAAATTCGCCAACAGCTTTCCGAAACCCTGTTTCGCAAGATTTTCTTTATTGCGCTGCTGGTGTTGGGTGCCTACCTGCTAGTGCGGCCATACTAGATGCTAGGCTGAAGATTCGACTGTCAATGGCCAGGTAGGGATCAGGTGATAAATATGAGTCGTAACGCGATTGCCCACATAATGCAGCCAATCAGAAAGTCGAGGATTCGCCAGGCTCGGGCCTCGGCAAATACGGGGCGCAGCAGGCGAGCGCCGTAACCGAGTGCAAAGAAAAATACAAACGATGACGACATTGCGCCGGCCGCAAACCAGCTAACCTGTCCGCTAAACTGTGTTGACACCGAGCCGAGCAATACCACGGTGTCGAGATAGACATGCGGGTTTAGCCAGGTGAAGGCGAGACAGGTAAGGGTCGATTGCCACGCACTGTTGCTTTTGATTTCGCTCGGTTGCAAACCCTGTTGCACGCGGAACGCGTTATAAAAACTAATCAATCCATAGATAAACAGGAATGTGGCCCCTCCTAGACGCGCAATGTCCACTAACGCTGGAAACGATGCCACCAGCACGTGGAATCCGCTGACACCGATCAGGATCAGGAGCGCATCGGAGAGGGCGCAAATGAGGCACACCAACAACACATGCTCGTCTTTGAGTCCCTGTTTTAGCACGAAAGCATTTTGTGCGCCGATCGCGAGAATCAGCGAAAATCCGAGCGAGAAGCCGAACAGCAGTGCCTGCATTGAATAAAACCTGATTAGGGTACAGAATGCGCGCATGTTAAAGCAGCACCTGCAAAAACCCGAGATTTTTCTGTACCTGTTTGCGGCTGCGGTCCCGATCAGCTTTGCCAGTTGGCAGGCACTGATTAATAACTTTGCGGTCGAGCAGGTGGGTTTTAGCGGAATCGAAATTGGCATCATGCAAAGCCTGCGTGAAGTGCCAGGTTTTCTGGCCTTCGGAGTGGTATTCCTGTTGGTCCTGATGCGCGAGCAAACCATCGCTTTCGTGTCGCTGCTGGCATTAGGTATTGGCACCGCGATTACCGGCATGTTGCCCTCGGTGATGGGTCTTTATTTCACCACGGTGCTGATGTCGGTAGGATTCCACTATGCGGAAACCATTTCGCAATCTCTGTCACTGCAACTGATTAGTCGCGAGCGTCTGCCGCAGGTGCTCGGTCGACAAATTGCGGTCGGCGCGTTCACCGGGCTCGCGGTATTTGCAGCCATTTACATCCTGGCCGAATGGCTTGCACTCGATTACCTGTGGGTGTACCTGCTGTTCGGTTGCGTTACGATAATGATCGCCTGGGTGATGTATTTCGGTTGCCCACACTTCGTGGGTGAAGCGGAGCAACACAAGCATATGGTGCTGCGCAGGCGCTACTGGCTTTATTACCTGCTGATCTTCCTGTCCGGTGCGCGACGGCAGATTTTTGTGGTTTTTGCCGGTTTCCTGATGGTCGAGAAATTTGGTTATACGGTTGGGCAGATGACGCTATTGTTTCTGGTCAATGGTGTATTGACGATTTACCTGGCGCCTCGCATCGGTCGACTGGTGAGTTACTGGGGTGAGAAACGAACGCTGACGTTGGAGTATACAGGACTCGTAATAATTTTTACCGCCTACGCATTTGCCGAAGTCGCCTGGGTCGCAGCCATACTTTATATTGTCGACCACATTTTTTTCGCGATGGCAATCGCGCTCAAGAGTTACCTCAAGAAAATTGCCGATCCGGCAGATATGGCCTCGACTGCCGGGGTTTCGTTTACGATTAATCACATAGCCGCGGTAGTACTGCCATTTGCGCTAGGCTTACTGTGGGTAGTATCACCCTCGCTGGTGTTTCTCATCGGTGCGGCTATTGCATTTGCCTCGCTACTGTTGTCGCAGCTGGTGCCCGGTGCACCGGAGCGTGGCCTGGAAACCGTTTTTTCAACCGGTTGAGCTTCGCTTTGTTAGAACCGGCAGCTCGGTGTCGATGCTGACAATTCGTGCTCTGCTTCTGACATTTCGGTCTCTACACCCTCGAAAAGCGGCGTGCTGAGGTAACGTTCACCAGTATCCGGCAGCATGCAAAGGATGTTTGAACCTTCTGCTGCAGACTCTGCCACCTCCAGTCCTGCGGCAAACGTGGCGCCACCACTGATACCGACAAAAATGCCTTCCTGTTGTGCGAGGTTGCGCGAAGCTTCCATGGCGCTCGGATTGGCGACAGTCAATATTTGATCCGCATTTTCGGCCGCCATTGCGTCACCGGTCAGCTTGGGGATGAAATCGGGAGTCCAGCCCTGCATCGGGTGAGGATTGAAACTGGGGTGGCTTTCGGCCGGAGAGCCGTCATCGTTTCGTTTCTGTTCGATGCCATCGGTCAATAAAGGAGCAATTTCGGGCTCGCATACGATTATCCTGGTTGATGGGCTTTTTTCCTTGAGTACTCGGGCGACACCTTTGAGCGTACCCCCGGTTCCATAACCGGTAACCCAGTAGTCGAGCGATATACCATCGAAAGCTTCCAGGATTTCCGGTGCGGTCGTTCGAGAATGCATGTCGGCATTGGATTCGTTTTCGAATTGTCGGGTTAAAAACCAGTCATGCTGCGCCGCTAGTTCCTGGGCTTTTTTAACCATGCCGCTACCTTTAAGTGGCGCCGGTGTCAGTACCACCCTGGCACCCAGGAAACGCATCAGCTTGCGCCGTTCGATACTGAAGCTTTCTGCCATGGTCACCACCAAAGGGTAACCTTTCTGAGCGCAAACCATCGCGAGGCCAATGCCGGTGTTTCCACTGGTCGCTTCGATCACCGTTTGCCCGGGTTTAAGGGCACCAGATTTTTCGGCATCCTCGATAATTCCCAGTGCCAGACGGTCCTTCACCGAGGCCATTGGATTGAAGGATTCGATCTTTACAAATAGATTTACATTTGGGGGGCCAAGCCGGTTAATTTTTACGACCGGCGTATTGCCAATTGTGCCCAGAATATTGTCATGAATTTTCATAGCGACTCGAGACTCCTTAATGTTTTTTACATTATGCAATTTCTTTGAGGTTGTTCTAATGAAACTTGACTAATAAAAATTAAATCCTCATTGTCGAATGCTTGATTGAATAGTTGTAATGGCAATGGAAGAACAGGAAGACACAGGATACTTTCGGGCGCGCAAACCGTTCTGATTTTCAGTCGCTAACCGTGCAGCGATTAATGAGTTTGCCGAGACCTTCGACTTCCACAGTGACAACATCCCCGTGAGTTAGCCAGATCGGCGGATCGCGAAACGCACCGACGCCATGCGGGGTTCCGGTGGCAATAACATCGCCTGGTAACAGGGTGAATGCCTCGCTCAGGTACTGTATCAGGTAGGGAATCCGGTAGATCATTTCTCGTGTATTCGAGTCCTGCATGAGCTTGCCATTCAATTTACACTGGATAGACAGGTCATGCGGGTCGTTGATTTCGTCTGTGGTTACGAGATAAGGCCCGAGTGGGCAAAAACTGTCCAGGCATTTGCCACGTAGCCACTGATCGCCGGGACGAAATTGAAGATCACGGGCGCTGACATCATTGCAGTTCATGTAACCGGCGACGTAGTCGTAAGCGTTTGCTTCACTGACATCTTTAGCCACCTTGCCGATGACTACGGCTAGCTCGGCTTCGTAGTCGACCTGTTGCGTGAGCTCCCTCGACCAGTGGATATCTTCATCAGTGCCGATGATAGCGGACGGATACTTGCAAAACATGGTTGCCAGTTCAGGAATTCCGATATCAGCCTCCCGAATATGATCCATGTAGTTCAGACCGATTGCGATAATCTTGCTGGGATTAGTCACCGGTGAAAGTAACTTTACGGACTCGGCCTTGAGGCCATCATCTATTTTTGCCAGCAGCTCGTTTGCAGTTTGCATGGCAACTTTCCCAGCCTTGAGAAATTCCAGCATGTCGTCAGGCAATTCTCCAGCGCTCGCACGATGCAGGTTGACGATATGATTGCCTTTAAGTGCACCGAGATGGATCTGTTCTTCGGACGACTTATAACTCACCAGTTTCATGTATGGTTACTCCGTAATCTGCGATCTGTTGTTGAATACCATTGATGCGTAGTCGATCATCTCATCTATAGAGGCCCCGGAGTCTGGATTAATCCGTGTTGCTGCAAATTAATGGTAACGGGACAGTCCAAACTAGCAACAGATATTTCGCTGGTGAGTTACCCGGTGTTGCGCAAGCCGGCAGCAATGCCGTTGATTGAGCTCAATAACGCTGCCTGCCATTGCATCCGATCTGCCTTCGGCTGAGTTTCATCACGATATTTCTTCAGCACATCGATCTGCAAAAATGCAAGCGGATCAAGATAGGGGTCGCGTCTCGACAGTGACAGCGTGAGTACTGAATCGTTAGCCAGCAGTTTTTTCATGTTGGCAACCTGCAACACTAAATCGATGCTGCGTTTGTTTTCCCGCCTGAGTGTATTAAAAATCGAGTCAGCAAATTTCCTGTCAGCACAAAGCTTGCTGTATTCCATTGCAATACGCATATCGGATTTGTAAAGCGACATCTGCAGGTTACTGATCATTGCGGCGAAAAAAGGCCAATGCCGGTTCATTGCGCGAAGCTGTTTCATCCTGGCGGGTTTCCCTTGCGACCATTTTTCAATCGCATAACCAACCCCGTACCATGCGGGCATCATGGTGCGTGACATGCTCCAGCCGAAAACCCATGGAATCGCACGCACCGATGATTTCGAGAGGTCGCCCTTGCGCCGATGTGCCGGACGCGAGCCGATGTTCATCAAGCCGATTTCACTGACCGGGGTGGTTTCGTAGAAATACTCGAAGAAGCGATCGGTATTATCGGTTAATTGCCGATAATACTGTTCCGAAAAATCAGCCAACTGTTGCATAACGGAGTGGTACTGATCGTAGTTCCTGTCGTCTTGCCGTCGTGATCCAAGACTGGCTTTCATGAGCCCGGTGATACCCATCGCCAGTTCGTAATTTGCAGTTTCTGCATTTCCATACTTGTGCGACAGGACTTCGCCCTGTTCGGTGAACTTGATCTGGCCGAGTACCGTGCCTGGCGGTTGCGACATGATGGCATCATGCGTCGGTCCGCCACCACGAGTTATGGTGCCGCCACGACCGTGAAAGATACGGCATCTTACGTTGTGGCGAGAGGTGATCTGAACCACCTTTTGCTGTGCCTGGTACAGTCCCCAGGCGGCAGACATTATTCCGCCATCCTTGCAGGAATCGGAATATCCCAGCATCACTTCCTGCGTGCCGCCAGTACACAGCAGCAGTTTCTTGTAAACCTCATTTTGTAACAATTTATCCAGTACTACATCGATATGGTCGAGATCATCGATGGTTTCGAATAGCGGTGAAATTTCAAGACTGCAGCTGTATTCATTGCCCTGCCTGCCTGACAGTCCGGCTATGAATGCGAGATACATCACTTCCATGATATGACTGGCACTGTGCGTCATCGAGATGACATAACTGCCGATACAGCGCTGACCGATCTGTGCGCGCATATCACGAATGGTTTCAAATACTGCCAGCGTCTGATGATTACCATCCTTGAGCTGACTTTTATCGAACTTTAGTGTTTTACCGGTTTTAATGAGTTTTGCCAGTAGGGCGAGGCGCTGGTTCTCATCGAGTTGATCGTAGTTAGTACCGTCAGCCAGGCGCAAAATTTCTGCGACTGCCTGTGTATGTCGTGAAGATTCCTGGCGTACATCGAGGGATACCAGGTGAAAGCCGAAGGTCTCGGCGATTCGAATCACGTCTTTGAGGTCGCCGTTGGCTGCCGCAAAATCGCCATGACTGATAAGGGAATCACGAATCGAGTAAAGATCGTCCAGATAGCCCTGCACATTCTGGTAGGCCTGATCGGCGTTGGGTGTGTCCATGTCCCGCATCTGATTACGAATCACCGCCAGGTTTTTCTTGAGTCGGTAGTGCATGTGATAAAGCTTGCGTCTATACACTTCGTCTTCGAACTGATCGCGTCTTTGATCAAAAGACTTAACGCCCATGGCCTCGTCCAGGCTCAATCTGCGTAAAAATTCCTTGTTCGGTTTAAACCAGCGGGTTGACATGGTTAATACCTGGGTGAGCCGATAGATTAAACGCACATGCTCGCTCAGAATTTCTTCGGCCTGCATGCGCAAGGCGTTGCGCGTTACTTCCGGGGTAACGAAGGGGTTACCATCACGGTCGCCTCCGATCCAGGAACCAAATTCGATAAAACTGGGAACCTTTATTACTGGATTGCCATATTCGTCTTCACCGTAGGTGTTTACTATGGCGCGCTCGAGATGACGATAATCAATTTTGATGGCTTCAAACAGGCTACGTTGAAAATAATGCAGACCCATCTTGATTTCGTCGCTAACACTTGGCTTGTTGCTGCGAACTTCGTTGGTCAGCCACAGTGTTTCAATTTGCAGTTGTAACGCCTCGACCAGGTCGTCGCGCTCGAACTGACTAAGGCGAGGATCGGTGAGCCGATCAATGATGATAAATACTTCGCGTTGGTGATGCATTACCGTTCGTCGTCGCGACTCGGTCGGATGCGCCGTAAAAACCGGCTTGTAGAGAAGGGTCTCGAACAGGATTTGCAGGTCTTCGATGCTGGTACCCTGGTCCTTGAATTCCACAAACGTATGAAAGAACGAACCGACCCAGGCAGCGTGCCCGTGTTTCTGCACCGAAACCCGCCTCAGGCGATGAAGATAATCTTCCTCGGCAATATTGACGAGGTTGAAGTAAAGCGTGAATGCCCGAATCACCTGGCTGATAACGTGAGGACTAAGTCCTGTAATCAGCGTCATCAGTGCTTTTCTGCGGGGTTCGCTGTTACGCTTGCGTAATTGAATAAAACCGGTGCGCAGAGATTCGACCGCGTGAAAAACATCGGGGCTCTCGTGTTTGAGCAGCACGTTGCCCACCAGCTTGCCCAGTAGCTTTACCCGGGAGCGCAATTCCTGGTCCGATTTGGCATGAAAGCTGGTGCTCGCAATAGACATTAACTCGATCCGGAGATGATTTTGCGACGAGTATAACAAAGCGAAATTAATGCTTTGTTTTAAAACCGCTATAAGCCAGTGATATCGCGACGCAATAAATTCTTCGATGACGGTAGTATTGCTGCGATTGCTGGGGTATAAATTAAGAATGTTACTTTTTACTCCCGACAAGGTTTACCAGCTCGATAAGGCTGCGGTCGAGCAAGACGGATTTGCCGAGATTGAACTCATGCAACGTGCAGGGCGGCGAGTCTGGCAGGCAATAGCTGAACGCTGGCCCCAGTTGTGCAGGATAACCGTGTTCGCCGGTGCTGGAAATAATGGTGGTGATGCCTTCGTAGTAGCGCTGAGCGCACGTCGCGAAGGAGTCGATGTGCAGTTACTGATCCAGGGTGATTTATCACGACAGTCAGAAACGTCTCGTCATTTTAGGGGACAATGGGAACAGGCCGGGGGTGAGTTTGAAGACTGGAATGGGCAGGAGTTAAGCGGGGAAGTCATTGTTGACGGTTTGCTCGGTATTGGCCTGCAGCGAGAACTGGACGACCATTGGCAAACCCTGATAGAGACGATCAACCGCTACCAGGTGCCTCGAATTGCAATCGATATCCCCTCCGGGCTTAACGGGCTAACCGGCAATCCACAACCGGTTGCAGTCGAAGCACAATTGACGGTTACTTTTATCGGCGCCAAAACCGGTCAATACATCGCCGACGGACCAGACTACTGCGGTGAACTGATCTACGAGGATCTAGGGGTATCCGCTGGAGTTCGTCAAAGTGTTCCCGTCGCCCTGGATGTCATCGAATCCTGTCAGTTACCATCCACGCGAAAGAAAAACTCGCATAAGAATCATTACGGTCACTTGCTTATTATTGGAGGCGATCAGGGTATGAGCGGGGCAGTTGCATTGGCGGCACAGGCTGCTTTGTGCAGTGGGGCCGGTCTGGTTACCGCGCTGGTGCACCCGGATTGTCGTAACAACCTCGCGTCTTTTCCGGAAATTATGGTTTTAGGCTGGGAGGCAATGGAAACGAGGCTTTCCGATGCAAGTATCGTTGTCGTTGGTCCCGGTCTCGGTATCAGCGATGCAGCAACTCATTGTCTAAACTTGTTGCGACAGGTAAAGCTGCCAATGGTGGTCGATGCCAGCGCACTAAAAATCGACTTCCTACAGTCATTAAAATCGAAGCAGGTGGTTATTACACCGCATCCCGGAGAGGCTGCAGGATTGTTATCGGTTGACTCAGCAGCAGAGGTGCAGGCAGATCGGCTAGACACCTGCGATCGCTTGTCCAGTACGTTTTCAACAACCTGTGTGTTGAAGGGCTCCGGAACCCTCATTGCCGAGCAGGGGAAAGTGACGGCGATTAACACGCATGGCAACGCAGGTATGGCAAGTGCCGGGATGGGCGATGTGCTCAGCGGTATTATCGCAGCCATGATGGGACAGGGTTTGACACCTTTCGAAGCCGCAAAAACGGCTGTTTTTATCCACG
>CALJYH010000011.1 GCA_937984095.1 uncultured Gammaproteobacteria bacterium
ATAAAGAACTGCTGTTCCGGATACAAATCAAAGAACTGACGATTGAAGCGTTCGATGATCCCGTCGGCGTTTACGACCAGGAATCCTCCCGGCACATTTTGGATCGCCGCTTCGAGCATTTCCTCGTTTTTCTGCTTTTCAAATTCCACCCGCTTACGC
Organism: uncultured Gammaproteobacteria bacterium; assembly: GCA_937984095.1. Taxonomy (GTDB): domain Bacteria; phylum Pseudomonadota; class Gammaproteobacteria. The sequence goes on from CALJYH010000011.1 coordinate 160, forward strand.
TCGGTCACGTCCTGTAAGGTGCCGATTACTTCAGTCACCCTGCCATCGGTTACATTTGAGATATCCACGCGTTCCAGGATATTCCGAACCTCACCATCGCCGCGCATAATCCGGTATTCGATTTCAAACAAAACCGTTCCAGCTTCACCTGCTTCGCTCAGCTTTGCTTTCTGATAGGTGGAGTCAACTCGCTCACGGTCTTCAGGATGCACGGTTTCAAGCATATAAGGATTGTTCTCATCTAGCTTGTCAGTATCCAATCCGTATATCCTGGCCAAATGCGGTGAAAAAGAAATCAACCGGTCGTTCACAAGATCCGTGCGGTAGCTACCGACATTCGAAATGCGCTGTGCTTCATCCAGTTCCTCCTCGATCCTTTTGGACTCGGTCACATCCTGAGCGGTCCACAACTGCTCAACAGGCTTGCCGTAACGCCGAACCGAGGTATTGCCGCGCTCGACAACATGACGAATGTCGCCATTTGGGCGCACAATACGTAACCTGATTTCAGAGAAACCTTCAGCATTATCTGCGCGCTCGAAGTCCCGCCTGGCTCTCTCCAGGTCATCGGGATGTATTGCGTAAAAATTGTCTGCCTCAATCATCGCAAGCAGTTCCGCTTTGGGCCTATCGAAGATCCGTGCAAATTCGTCGCTACATGAAATCATTCGACTGTTTTCGAGATCCCAGCGAAAACTGCCAATCTTGGCGATATTTTGCGCTGCCTCAAGCTCTGCCCCGATGCGTCGCGATTCGGTGACCTCCTGAACGGTACCGATCTGTTCGACAACCTTCCCGTCACGCCACACCGATGGCGTCAGGCGTTCAACAACATACCCGACTTTTCCGTTGGGGGACTGAAAACGATACTCCATCTCGGTGACATCTCCCGAAACATCACTCGACTGGTAGGCAGCTTTTACCCTGTCTAAATCTTCCGGGTGGATAAATTTTTCCTGCCAATTAGCGCCACCTGCTTTTTGTTCATCTATCGAAAATTCAAATATCCTGGCATACTCCTTTGAACAGGAAATCAACTTGTCATGCTCGACATCCCAACGAAAACTCCCAACCCTGGCGATACGCTGGGCTTCATCAAGCTCATCCTGGATGCGCCTCGATTCAGTCACATCAGCACATAGACCGACCAATTCGCCACCTGGGAGTCTTTGTTCGACCAGACGGATGCGAACCCCATCTTTCAGGTTCAGATCGAACGGAGTTCCGATCTCGTCTTTCCAGTACTGTTGGCGCTCGACAATCCAGGCCTGCTTTGCTTCCTCGCTACTGAATTCGATTTGCTTTTCGATCGCGCCAGCAAACACTTCCTCGTAATGCGTACCGGGTTCCAGCAAATCGCTAATGCGGTTACAGATTTCCTTAAGCTGCGGGTTACAGAATATCAGGCGCCGATCGGCATCAAACAAATAAAAACCGTCATGTAACACCGAAGTCGCGTTGTATATCAGTTCCTGGCGATATTGTTGCCTGAGTTTCTCTGAGAGTACCCCAATGGCATCGGATCCTGTACCCCGATAACCGAGAAAGTTTCCCTCGTCGTCGAAAAAAGGTTTGCCGTTGAAATGGACCAGCACCTCCTTACCATTAGACAGCCTGGCCCGGTATTCAAAATCCTTGAACGGAAGACGTTGCTCTATGCAGTGCAAATAGTTTTCCCATTGCACTTCCTCTTCCGGATTGGCGGCAGCAATACGAAGATCTTCACGTCGTTTGCCAAGTACATCTTCACTCGAGATGCCCATTGCTTCGTACAGGTGAGTGGAAAAGAAAACGAAACGGTTTTCCGAGTCGGTTTCCCAGAACCAGTCGGTGGAAGATTCTGCATATTCTTGAAAGCGATCTTCGGTTTTCTTCAATTCTTCGGTGCGTAGATCGAATTGATCTTGTAGATTATCGTGCAGGCTATCTAAACGTTGCTGTAATAAACGCAATACAATAAAAGTGATACTTCCGCCGAGCACAAAGAAAGTCATCAGGCTTATAAAAGTTAAATTTCCAAAACCAAAACTTAGGCCTTGCGCAATGGAAGCTATCGACATCAACGCGATGCCACCGACAACGGCAACGATAACCGTGGGGTACTTGAAAACTCGGGGAGTTACTGCCTGCGACATCTATCGATCGATTTGCACGGGAGTGATTCGAATTAAGCCAGGATTTTGCCTATTGTGGCAGCAAAGGTGGCGCTTCCACCGTAACGAAAGCTTCCGGGAAAAAGCCGTTGAAACGAGTCGCAGCTGAATTGCTGTAAGCCCCGGTTTGACCGATCTCAATCCAGTCGCCCTCCTCTGAGTCAACCGGCAGGTAAAAGGGAGCCGGCAGGATATCCAGGTTATCGCAGGTTGGACCCAGGATCGTGAAATCCTGGTGCTCGGTCGCAATTTCGCGTGCCGGGTTGATGAGTCGTGCGGGCAATTTCATTTTGCCCATCAGGGTTTCGGAGAGACTTTGGTAAACCCCGTCGTTGATATAGAGCTTGTTGTCCTTGCGCAGCTGAATTTGAGTCAGCAGGGTACAACCACTCGCGACCAGGGCCCTTCCCGGTTCACACATCAGCACGCAGTCGCGCCGCAGACGGGACTGGTCGAAGGCCTCCTGGATTGCGTAGAAGTAAGCACTCAGAGCAGGCGGACGATCATCTTCATACAGGGCGGGAAAACCACCCCCGACATCGAGGTAATGCACCGGCACATTAGCGGCTTCGATAACGTCGAGCGCGGTGTTCATCCCGTCAACGAAGGCCTGTGGATTGCGGCATTGCGAGCCGACGTGAAACGCGACCCCGGTTTGAAAATGCGCGTCATGCACTTTTTTCAGCAGTGCCGGTGCGTCTTCCGCCGCGATTCCAAATTTATCGGAAAGCTGATACTGGGCATCATGTACCGGGGTGATGATCCGCACCAGTATTACCTTGCCGTCGCCACCACCGGTTACATCGACGATCTTGTTAAGCTCTTTCTCATGATCGATCACGAAGTGATCAATTCCGTATACCTTTTGTGCCGTCATGATCGACGCGCGTGCTTTCACCGGATGCATGAAATAACAATCGGCCTGAGGCAAATGCTCGCGCACCAATGCGATTTCGGCAAGCGATGCGGTATCAAAATGTCGAATGCCGGCCTCGTACAGGGCCTCTAAAACTGCCAGGTGGGGATTACACTTAACCGCGTACATAACCCGGCCTGGAAATGTGTCGAGGAAATAAGTCGCTTGGCGTTTTAGCTCTGCGGGACGCAGGCAATAAACCGGGTAGCCCGGCTTCAATTCTTCGACAACGTCTTCGACGGTCGCAAAGTTGGGGATCTGGATTTTGGCTGACATAGTTTTACTCGCGAAGTAACGAATATTCTCGCATAGTATCCTGGTAAAGAATATCCTCGATCAAAGTTCAGGACTGTTACCGATCCAGTTGGAAAGATTCCTATGCGGCCGCCAGAACTTCATTCTTGCGGTCGGCTTAAACTCGAAATCAAGTTCGTACCCCGCACGCAGTATCAAATGACTACGGTCTTTTGCAGCGGCGTCCAATAACGGATTCAATATATTGCGATCAATATCGATCAATAATAGGTCAAGTTCAGCAGCGACACCGGTTTTTAACAATTCGATTAAACGCAGATCGATCAAAATAGCATCCACAGAATCATCGACCTGATTGATATTCGCGCAAGATTCCGGATTCAATCCGAGGCTTAGGGCGAATTGATTCAGTACCGGATCATCGCAATACCAGTCCAGGTTAGCGTTAAATCCCGGTGGTAAAACTCCCGCTCCCCAGCACCAGAGGCTGTTAATCGGCAACAATCCACGACTTATTCGCTCCGCGTTCACTTCGTGCTGGTGCATACACATCTGGATTTCGTTGAGCAACTGGTACCATGGCAAAACCTGACGCGATTGCTCGATATAGGGATTTGCGGTTTTTCCCAGGACCGACAGGATATGCGGATAGTGGGTAGGGGCAGCGAATCCTTTCAGATGCATCAGGTACAATCCATTCGTGACTGCAGTTATATTACAATCAACTTTAAATATGTCATTTAAGTCATTGATTATAATATCTATATCTTGCAAATTATTCTGATTATTCTGAACTGGGACGATTACTGCGCTGTGCAGGCCAGCTTGCAAATGGATTGCCTGGGACAATAGCAGATGCCCCGGTTCCTGATCTTCAACCTGGGCAAAAGCCTGTGCTAACGGCAGCCCTGCCAGGCTATCGAAACCCAGCGCGGCTTTTAGTATCTCGTCGATGCTGTAAGACTGGGTGGATTGCGGTGTTGCGAGACGTAGTAATCTATTCAAATGTGGTAAATCGTTAGCCAACAGACCAGGGTCAAGCTCCTCGAGGGGCAGATCGAATAATCCGGGCAGGACTATCTGAACTATGGCAGGCATTGGGCTGAACTAATCCTTCAGACTCGTCGTCAGCAGCTCATTCAGGTCGTTGGACATTTCGCTACTGGTGAGCATGTTTTCCACCTGCGACTTCATCAATTGCCCCTGCTGCGCGACCAGCTTACGCCAATGCACGAAAGGACTAGCCAATCGAGCCGCGACCTGGGGATTGATCGCATCCAGCTCCAGGATTTTTTGCGCGGCCAGGGCGTAGCCGGCACCGTCGACCTGGTGGAAGGCAGTCGAATTGGCAATGGTTGACCCGAGCAGGGAGCGCGCACGGTTGGGATTGGCCAGGGTATAGGCCGAGTGATTGAATAAGGGCTTTATTTCATCAAGCGCATTTTCGACGCTGCTTGAACCCAGAACGCTAAACCATTTATCCACCACCAGCGCGGTATCCTTCCATTGCTGGTAAAATTGGGTAACGATTTGATCGCGCAAATCGTGACGATAATGAACCACCATCTGCAGGCAGGCGATTTGATCGGTCATGTTACCAGCCCGTGTAAACTGTTGTTTGCAGTGCTCAAAATATTTAGGCTTTTCGAGATGTAACAGGTAGGCCAGGCAATTGTTCTTCAAACGTCTGCTTGCAATTGCATCGGGCTCCAGCCGGTACTCACCATTGTCAGCACATTCCAGGTAATGCTTTAGTAACTGGTCTTCATTGTGCGCTGCAATTTGCAGTTTAAGTGTTTCACGCACCGTGCGGATGCGGTGTACGTCCGCCTGCTCCAGCATTTCGGCAATGTATTTCTCGCCTGGCAGCACCATCATCTCGGCTACCAGCGCTCGATCTATAGGGGATCCCGCAAACACGTCGCCAAAAGCCGTCAATAACGGCTGCTGCAATTTCGACCACTGCTCTGTTTCCTGCTCCAGCATCGCCAGCATTACCCTGCTCGCAAGCTGCTGAGCAGCCTCCCAGCGATTGAATGGATCGCTATCAAAGACCATTAACCGGGCAAGCTCATCGTCACCCAGATCCGTGGTCAGGATAATGGGTGCCGAAAAACCGCGAAACGCCGATATCATCACCTGCGCGGGCATATGCTGGAAACGCAACTCGGTCTCGGGTTCCTTGATATCGACTATCTGTTCAAGGGTCCCCATATTATCCAGGGCCACTGGTTGACCCTGTTGATCGAACAAGGCCAGCCGCATCGGCATATGAAAAGCACGGTTAAGTTCACCTTTGGTGGTCCCGGCACGCTGCGAAACCATCAACGACAGGATGCTGTTTTCGGAATCGTATTCGCGCTTTATATCAACTCGCGGTGTCCCGGACTGCTCGTACCATCGCTGGAAACGTTCCAGGTTGATACCCGAGGCGTCCTGCATCGCAGTGCGAAAATCATCGGTCGTAACCGCCTGACCGTCATGACGCTCGAAGTATAAATCCATCCCCTTGCGGAAATTATCCGCACCCAGTAGGCAATGCATCATCCGCACCACTTCCGCACCCTTGTTGTAAACCGTCGCGGTATAAAAATTGTTGATTTCCTGGTAAGACGCAGGGCGCACCGGGTGTGCCATTGGCCCCGCGTCCTCGCTAAACTGGTGATTGCGTAAACCTCGCACATCACTGATTCGTTGAATTGCAGGTGAAAACATGTCGGCACTGAATTCCTGGTCGCGAAATACCGTCAGGCCTTCTTTAAGGCTTAGCTGAAACCAGTCGCGACAGGTAACACGGTTACCCGTCCAGTTATGAAAATATTCGTGCGCGATTACGCCTTCGATAGCCAGGTAATCGTCGTCCGTGGCGGTGTGAGGATTCGCCAGCACGTACTTGGTATTGAATACATTAAGTCCCTTGTTCTCCATTGCTCCCATATTGAAGTCATCCACCGCGACGATCATGTAAAGATCGAGGTCATACTCGAGACCGTAGACCTCCTCGTCCCAGCGCATCGCTTTTTGCAGCGAAACCATCGCATGATCACACTTGTCCCGATTATGATGCTCGGTAAAAATTTGTAACTGAACATCCCGCCCCGAGCAGGTTGTAAACTGGTCTTCAATGCAGGCCAGGTCTCCGGCCACCAGCGCGAATAGATAGCTGGGTTTTGGATAAGGGTCATGCCAGCTTACCCAGTGGCGCTCGTCATCCTCACCTCCATCCACCCGGTTGCCGTTCGACAGCAACACCGGGTAAGTGGCCTTATCCGCATGAATCTCGGTGCTGAACACCGACATGACATCGGGACGATCAAGGTAATAGGTAATATAGCGAAAACCTTCTGCTTCACACTGGGTACAAAAGTTGCCATTGGACAGGTACAAACCTTCGAGGCGGGTATTTGCTGCGGCGTCGATTTCGACTTCACAACATAACTCAAACTGGTCGGGCACCGACTTGATTGTCAGCGTCTCGGTTCCCTGGCTATAGTCTTCCGGTTGCAGCGAATTGCCGTCCACGCACAACTCGATAAGTTTAAGCTCGATTCCATCGAGAACCAGCTCTGCGACATTGTTCTGAGATGTCCGCCGCATCTGCAGCGAACTGCTAACTCGAGTTCGGTGTTCGTCGAGATGAAACACCAGCTGCGTTTTAATGATCTCGAAGCCGGGTGGCTGATAGTCCTTTAAATGCTTGCGCAGGTGCTTATCGGTTTTCATTTTAGAAGCCTGAAAATAGGTCGCATAAGTGTACCCTAAGGAGTATCATTCGCGTCATTTTTCATTCCCCGGAGATTCAATAATGGCCGTCGAACGTACCCTTTCGATCATCAAACCCGACGCAGTAGCCAAGAACGTTATTGGCGAAATTTACAATCGCTTTGAAAAAGCCGGTTTACGTATCATTGCCGCGCGCATGGAACACTTAAGCGCCGAGAAAGCTGGTGAGTTTTACGCGGTACACAAGGAGCGTCCCTTTTATAACGACCTGGTCGAGTTCATGACTTCTGGACCGGTAATGGTGCAGGTTCTGGAAGGCGAAGATGCAATCGCAAAAAATCGCGAAGTCATGGGTGCCACCAATCCAGTCGACGCTGCTCCAGGCACCATCCGCGCGGATTTTGCACAAACGGTCGACGAAAATGCCGTGCATGGCTCCGATGGAACCGATACTGCCAGTGTAGAGATCGAATTCTTTTTCGGTAGTGATGGCCTCTGCCCCCGCACCCGCTAAAATCAGCCTGACCAAAGGCGCTGTTTCGAGTAATGGCGAGCTCATGCTTTTGCCGATCTGGAACCGGCCTGTACAAAATACGAAGCCTGTTAACTCTTAGTCAGGATTTGTGTCCACCAGGCTGGCAGGTCGGCAAACGAGTCGAGCAAGGCGTAAGGTTTTATCGCGCCGCCTAAATCCGCATCACGAAACTTGCCGGTCCTGACCTGTATGCCTCGGATACCACAACGTTGCGCGGCATCGATATCACCGACGATATCGTCCCCGATCATAAAGGTTTGCCCGGCACTGCATCCTAAACTGGCCAGCGATGATTCAAAGAAAGCCGGTGCAGGTTTACCGACCACGACTGCTTCACAGGAGGCGGCATGTTCCAGCGCCTTCACAAAGGGCGCGACATCCAGCTGCAGGCCGTCCCGTCCGCGCCAGTAACGTGTCATCCCAAGGGCAACCAACCGCGGCGCTGGATCCTGCATTAAAAACCTGAAAGCGCTATTCAACAAGCGAAAATCCCAGGCCTCTCCCAGATCACCAATGACCACAGCATCGACGGCTGCATCCGAGTTCAGGGATACGGATTCAATATCGCTAAAATCCTGTCTTGTGCCCGAAGGCACAAATAATGCGGCTTTGCGTAACTGGTGTTCATCGAGCCATTGGGTCGCGGCGACCACGGGTGTCATAACTTCTTCGATTTGAGCAGTGAAACCGAGGGTTTCGAACTTGTCCAGTAATGCCCTGCGCGAACGCGACGTGGTATTGGTAACAAACAGGTGAGGAATTTTCTGTTGCCTGATCCACGCGAGCGCATCGACCGTGCCCGCGATCAATCGATCACTCTGGTAAATGACCCCGTCAAGGTCAATCAATATACCATTGCAGACAGTCTCGTTATCCAACATAACCCTTATAAAGTAGTAACGAGTTGCAAATCAGAATACGCCTGTAACGGCACTGAATCAAGTTGCCCAGATTAGGCTATATTACTACTGACACCCACCAGGACAGCCTGTTCCGGAGCATGGAATCATGCTAATGTGCGTCGCTGTCCGACAATCAGAGCTTACTTTTTCATGAGAATTGAAGACGACAGCAAACTCGACTACAAGGACGTCTTGATACGCCCCAAACGAAGTACACTGGGCAGCCGCAAGGACGTCGAACTGGAGCGGGAATTCACATTTCGTAACTACCAGTCTGATACCGACGAACACTATCGCGGCATTCCGATCATGGCGTCCAACATGGACGGCGTGGGCACCTTTGAGATGGCTGACAGTCTCGCCAGGATGGGGTTGTTTACCTGCCTGGTTAAAAACTACGAGGCCGACGAACTGATCGGCTTTTTCAGCGAAGAGAATACTCTCCGATGTGAAAATGTCGCTTACTCAACGGGAATCACGAGCCAGGATTTCGAAAAATTCGAAGCGGTTTATAACCAAACCGGCCCCCGTTTGAAATACGTTTGTGTCGATGTTGCAAACGGTTACTCGGAACGCTTTTCCGATTTTATCAAGCAACTAAGAGAGGCCTATCCTGGCGTCGTCATCATTGCCGGGAATGTTGTAACCGGCGAAATGACCGAAGAGTTAATATTAAGTGGTGCCGATATCGTCAAGGTCGGCATCGGGCCCGGCAGCGTATGCACCACTCGAATCCAGACCGGGGTCGGATTCCCTCAACTCTCCGCAGTAATCGAGTGCGCCGACTCGGCACACGGTCTCGGCGGGCATATTATTGCCGATGGCGGTTGCACCTGTCCGGGAGATCTGGCCAAGGCATTCGCGGCTGGCGCTGATTATGTCATGCTCGGGGGAATGCTTGCGGGTCATGACGAAGGCGGCGGTGAAATCATTACCCGTTACTTCAAGAGCGGTGAAGTCAGGAAAACTGACTCAGGCCTGGAAGATCTGATAGAGGAACGTAAGTTCGTTAACTTTTACGGTATGAGTTCAAAGGCAGCCAACGAAAAACACTTTGGCGGGCTCAAGGAATACCGTTCATCCGAGGGTCGGGAAATCCAGGTTCCCTATCGCGGCAAAATCGAAGACACGATCCAGAACCTGCTCGGCGGGGTGCGCAGCACCTGCACCTATGCCGGCGCCAAGAAGTTGAAGTGGCTGAGCAAATGCACGACCTTCGTCAAAACCAGCGAGCAGTTCAACTCGGTTTTCGCCGACCACTAAAAATTCGACTTCGAACGAAGTAGCTAATTAACGGATAATAACCAGAACCAACCAGGTTTGGACAGCAGCATAACTTTTCAGAAACGCCGTAAATACATCCATGTAGGCTCGCGCGCAACATCCTTGTTGCGCAGCGTTCAGTCAGGAGTTGCGACGCCAGCGGTGGAATTTGGCGACCCATTCGAGCAGGCGTTTGGGCACATGCGCACGCTTCCACTCCCCCGCGGCATACTTGTTCGCCTCGGCAAAAGTTGGATAGATATGTATGGTGCCGAGAATTTTGTTTAATCCAAGACCATGCCTCATCGCCAGCACATACTCGGCGATCAAATCACCGGAATGTTCACCAACGATAGTAACCCCGAGAATTCGATCCTTGCCGGGTACGGTCAGCACCTTGACAAAACCATGCGCCTCGCTGTCGGCAATGGCACGGTCGAGGTCATCAATACCGTAGCGGGTTACCTCGTATTTAATGCCCTGCTCCTGCGCCTCGCTTTCATTTAGTCCAACCCGCGCAATTTCCGGCTCGGTGAATGTGGCCCAGGGGATAACCGAGTAATCCGCCTTGAAACGCTTAACAATACCGAATAAAGAGTTTACCGACGTATACCAGGCCTGGTGGGCGCCAACATGTGTAAACTGGTAGGGACCGGTGACATCGCCACAGGCATAAATCGTCGGTATGTTAGTTTGCAGAAACTCATTCACCTCGATAGTGCGATTCGGATTCAGACGCACCCCGATTTCTTCGAGCCCGAACCCGCCTGACCTGGGTGACCTTCCAACCGCGACAATAAGCGCATCAAATTCAATTTCGACCTCGCCGTCTTTATTTTCCGCCACCAGGTAATCCTTACCCCCGCGCTTGATAAAGCGTTTCGCGGTATGCGCGGTCAAGACCTGCACCCCTTCGTCACTGAACTTTTGCTGAACCATTTCCGAGATTTCTGGATCTTCTCGCAGCAGGATTCGGGGAAGCATTTCAATTTGTGTCACCGCGACACCGAGTCGGGAAAATGCCTGGGTCAACTCCGATCCAATCGGGCCTCCACCGAGGACCGCCAGCTTGCGCGGCTGGTCACGCATTTCCCAAAGATTATCCGAGGTATAATAATCAACCTGTTCTATTCCCTCGATAGGCGGCACAAAAGGACTTCCACCGGTGGCGACCACGATGTTACGGGTGCGAATCGTGTCGCCGTTGACTTCGACGGTCCAGGGCGTGGTGATACGCGCCTCTCCAATCACAACATCAACACCGAGGCCGGTGTAGCGTTCGACCGAGTCATGCGGTTCGATTTTCCTGATGATCTGCTGAATTCGTTCCATAACCTCGGCAAAATCAAACTCGGCATCGGCGTGCTTGATGCCGAATTCCTGGCTGCGAGCAATATGCGACAGGAATTTCGCGGAACGTATTATCGCTTTCGAAGGTACGCAACCATAGTTGAGGCAGTCACCACCCATCTTGTGCTTTTCGATGAGCGTAACCCTGGCCTTGACCGCCGCGGCAATATAGGCCGTAACCAGACCCGCCGAACCACCACCGATTACAACCAGGTTGGTGTCAAATTCGTCCGGTTTGACAAAACCTTCGAGTGCCTTACGATTGGCGATTAACACAACGATTTTCCTACCGATAAATGGCAGCATTGCCAACAGCAGAAAAGAAAATATAATTCCGCCACTGAAAATTCCGCTTGCCGATTCGATCTGGGCCAACTGAGTCCCGGCATTCACGTAAACTACAGTGCCAGCGAACATGCCCAGCTGACTAACCCAGAAAAAGGTCCACAGGCGCAACGTGGTCAATCCCATCACCAGGTTAATGACGAAAAACGGGAAGGCGGGCACCAGGCGCAGTGCAAACAGGTAAAAGGGGCCATCCTTTTCGATGCCATCGTTGATTGATTTCAGGGACGAACCAAATCGGGACTGCACCGCGTCCCTGAAAAGATAGCGTGATACCAGGAAGGCAATCGATGCGCCTATCGTGCTGGCAAAGGAAACCAGTATTAATCCGGTAACCAATCCGAAAATTGCGCCCCCGGCGAGGGTCAGCACCGTTGCGCCCGGCAAGGAAGCCCCGGTAATCACCACATACAACACGAAGAATCCAATCAACGTAAGAACGCGGTTTTCAACATAATACTGGTCGATAATTTGTTGCTGGGATTTGACGTAATCAAGCGTCAGGTACTGTTCCAGGTCAAACTGGAAAAAAATCACCACGATTAGTGCCAACAGGCCCAGCAGGACAATTTTTTTCATAGCGGAGTTTCCAGACTCGTATTTTGCATAGGACGCTGTTATTGGTTATTAACTAGTTCGCGCTGTGCAGTATTCTTCAGCCCATTGCAAAAACTCTGCTTCGGGGCCCTCGAAGATTATTTCAGGTTTTTTGTCTTTAATCTGGTAACGGTACATTGGATCGTAATATTGTTCGAGTAAAATTTGAATTCCCTGGTCAAATTCTGCCACGCTGTCATTCTTAAAAAGCATTTTCAACGCGAATTCAAAGCACTGCTTCACCTGCTGATAGCGATCCCCGCCCAGGCGCTTTTGTATGCGTGCCAGGTTGTCCAGTACAAAACGAGTGAACTCTTCCTCGGCACTGTCGCCAAATGCCTGTTGGTAGTCAGGCCAGTTATGCAGGATATAGTCTTCACGGATGAGCTGGATGCGAGTTTCGATATCAACTTGCAGGATAGCGCGCGGCGCCTTCAATAAAGCGTTAAACAGACAATCAGGCATATTGATGCGCCCGATGCGTCGCCCTTCGTCCTCGACAAAAACAGGCTTACCCGGAAATCTATCACGGTGCTTGATAAATTCGATCGAAACCCCGTTCTCCCAGTCGATGACCGACGGTTGCTGGTCGAGGGCATCGCCCCCAAAAGCTGAACCACGGTGATTGGCAAGACCTTCAAAATCGATGTGTTGCCGAATTTTTCGCAATACCCTGGTTTTACCGACCCCCGTCAGACCGCTGACACAAACCAGCTGTACTTTCCTGGTTGCCTGTTCCAGTTCGTCGATCAGGAATCGCCGCATTGCCTTGTAGCCACCGTGCACCAGTGGATATTCAACGCCCTGCTGTTGCAACCATTGTTGGCTGGTCCGAGAGCGCAAACCGCCACGAAAACAGTACAAATATCCTTGCGGATTTTGGTTGCAATAGGTTGTCCAGGCCTCCAGACGCTGTGTTCGAATATCTGGCGTAGCCAGTTCGAGCCCCAGGCGAATCGCTTCCTCCTGTCCAGCATTTTTATAGCGAATTCCAATCTGCTCACGTTGCTGATCATCAAGCAACGGTATATTAGTCGCCGTCGGAAAAGCACCCTGGCTAAATTCGACTGGTGCCCGTACGTCCATCAAGGGAATATCGTTCAAAAAAAGCTGTCGGTAGTCGTTGATATCTTCTCGCATGAGCGTTTTCAATCTTTGTACCGTAACTCCCAGCAACGATGTATTTTCGGATTCCGCTTGAAGTCTTCGGGCAGGGTCGCATGGCTTATGTCACGAGCTTCGCAAGATTGCTGGATCTCGTCGGCAAGCTTGAAACCACGGCGATTGGTTGAAAACAGCAGCAATCCATCCGGGGCCAAAAGTTTCATCGCCTGCTTTATTAAATCTTCGTGGTCCCGTTGGATGTCGAGGGTTTGTTGCATCTTGCTGGAATTTGAAAACGACGGCGGATCAAGGAATATCAAATCAAAGTTGCGCGGTATCGAAAAGCTGTCCGGATTTTTTAACAGTTCAACGATATCGGCGCGCAAAAACTGGTACCGGGTTTCATCATCGAGCTGGTTCAGTAAAAAATTTTCGTGTGCCCACTTGAGATAAGTGGCCGACAGATCGACATTCATCACCGTGCTGGCACCGCCCAGGGCCGCTTGTACCCCGACAGCAGCCGTGTAACAAAACAGGTTGAGTACCGATTTTTCATGTGCTTGGTGGTACACCCTTTCGCGCGTAATACGATGATCCAGAAACAGTCCTGAATCTAGGTAATCACTGAGATTTACCAGCAACGACGCTGCGCCCTCTCGTACCTGGTAAAACTCGCCACGATGATCCTGTTTTTGGTATTGCCCGGAGCCGCGCTGGCGGCTGCGGATCTTACAGAATAGCTGATCATCCGGGATCGAGAACAAATCCTTGACGACATCGGCCGCAATACGAATGCGATATTCCGCCTTATCGGTCTCAATCGAGGTTGGTGCCTGGTATTCCTGCAGATGAAACCACTCAACTTCGGGCGCAATTTCACTCTGGTATCGATCCAGCGCGAACGCAAACTCTGGCAAATCCGCATCATATATTCGATAACAACTGACGCCATTCTTGTTGGCCCAGCGTTGTATATGCCTGGCATTCTTGGTCAGCCGATTGCGCAACGGTATGGCTACTTCATCAGCAATCCTAGGCGACGAGGATGCCAGCTCCGCGCCTGCATCCTCGCCTGCGGTTTCAAAAATTGCAAACAGGCAATCGAGCGGACCATTTTTAACATCCTTTCTGCTAATTCGTTTCAATTTCAAACGATGCAGCAAATCCGGATTAGCCGATATTATCGCAAGTTTCGCAGGCGCCAGGTGCTGTAAGCAGGCGCCGATATCACTATAGAGCTGACCCAGATCCTGACCACCTTGCAAACGATGTCCATAGGGTGGATTACAAATCACCAGGGTATCCCCCTGCGTTGCCACCAAATCCAGGTCAGCAACCTGTTGGTGGGAGAACTCGATAATATTCTCAACGCCGGCGCGTTTCGCGTTGGCACGAGCAATTTCCAACGCGCTAGCATCGTAGTCGCTGGCATAAATCTTCGCATCGGGATTCATGTCGACTGCCTGACGCGCCTGATCAACGCAGTCCTGCCAAAGGTCCGGGTTATGAAATAACCATTTGTTAAAACCGAAATAACGCCGCTCGAGCCCGGGAGCAATGTTGGCAGCCATCATTGCAGCTTCAATCGCAAAGGTGCCCGAGCCACACATTGGATCAACCAGTCGCGATACGTTCGAATCTGGTTTACACCAGCCTGCCTGGGTCAACAGCGCCGCGGCAAGATGCTCCTTGAGTGGGGCACCCGAGTGTTCAAGCCGGTAGCCACGTCGGTGCAGGCTTTCGCCGGATAAATCCAGGCTAATGCTCGCCTGGTTGTGGTGAATGTTGACGTGGACCTGGATGTCGGGTTGATTTTTTTCGACCACGGGTCGACTACCACAATTGTCCCTAAATCGATCGACGATCGCATCTTTTGACTTGAGCGCAACGAATTGCCCATGATTAAGCTTTGAGCGGGACGAGGTCGCCGATACCGCAATACTGTCGCGCGCATTCAGATGCGATTCCCAGTCAATCTGGTAAATCGCCTGGTAGAGTTGCACTTCGTTTTCAACCCTGGCCTCGGCAAGTTCACAAAACACTCGATTAGCAAGCCGTGAATGCAGACAAATCTGATAGACGGATTCAATTCCTGCACTGATTTGAACCCCGCCGTACACCTTCGTTAGCACCGCGCCGGACGAACTTGCTATTTGACGCAGCTCGTGGAACAAAAGGGTTTCAAAGCCCTTATGGCCGGTAACAAATAACTTCAGGTGTTGCATCGAATGTTGTTTTGCGGGTACCAAAGGGGGTTGATTTTACGCCTTATGTCACAAATCTGCTGTAAAACGAATAGTAATGAAAATTGAAACAGGATTTTAGGAATATTTTCGCCTATATTAAGGGTTCTAAACCGATTTGAAATTCAACCCGGATGACAGCTTCAAAACAGCGTCAGGATTCTACCTCGATATCAGGCGAGGATGCTTTTGCAGAGACCAGCAGCCTCAGTAAGAAATTAATTACTTCAATGCTGGTGGGCATGATCGAAAGCGCCGAGAGTTATCATGGCTGGAGTCTGCCTGATCAGGATGGCGCCCGCATGGTCAAGCTGATCAAACACAAGCAACGCATTATCTGCTCGGCGTTCTGGTTTCAGATGAAAAAGCATTTTTCCGATTTCAAATCTTCAGATCAAACCCCACCAGAAGGAAAAGGCGCTGGTGACTGGCAACGCCTGGGCCTGTCCGGGGCAAGTGAAACTGTTGAGATCGATGAATTGCAGACAATCACTTCTCGCTATAGTGAAGCTTTCGAAGAATTCGACCGTGCGATTTTGAAACGCCTGCAGACCTGCATTAAGAAATCTCGCGCGAACATCTACGAAAACCCACTACAGGTTAAGAGGCTGTGCGAGTCTTTCCAGTACGCAATTGACAGCCTCAACCTGGAAGTTAACTACAAAATCGCGCTCTACCATCTGTTTGCCGATCGCTTTATCGAAGCACTGGGTCCGACTTACCGACGTATCGACCAATTTTTATTCGATTCTGGCATGCAGCCAACAATTCCGTTAGCACGAATTCATCTGCGTAGCATCGACGGTTTGAGCGAGTCAAAATCTCCGCAAACCTTTAAACCGAACCAAAGCGCCTGTCTGCTCGTGTTGCTGCAGCGATTCAAGGAGAAATCGCGCCAGGCCTCAAGCAGTTATAAAAACCTGTTCCCCGAACTGAAACAACGCTTCGCCACCTTTGAACTTAATGAATATGACGAGCAAATCGAACAACTGAACCAGATTTTCAAATTGATATTCGAAGATGAGGACCTGCCTTCACCAGTCAAGCAACAGTTGGCACGTCTACAAATTTACGTATTCATTACCGCAGTCCAGGAAGACGGGTTTCTGCGCCGTTCCAGCAACCCGGCACGACGCTTGCTAGACGGCATAATCGGCAGTGAAGTCGAAATTGCAAAAAGCGGCAATTCCGAGTTTTCAGGGATTCGATTCATTCGTGAACATATCGATGGCATGGCAAACCATGGATTTATTACCGTCGATAGCTACTCTGAAATGCTCGAAGGCTATCAGGCCTATGTTAAGGAAAACGAGGCCTCGATTCGTAAGGCGCGCAAGCTCGAAGCGACTAAAAAGGTTATGCCACTCGTCACCTCCAGGCTTTCCGATCTCACTGCGCCACTCAAGATCCAGGGTACCCGGTTGATTCTGTTCGACAAAGTCTGGCTACCGCTGATGGTGCAAATCGCGCTACGACAGGGGATGGACTCCGATCCCTGGCACAAGACGATTGCGATGGTAAAGAAACAGGTCTGGTCACTGATCCCAAAGTCGAACCTGGAAGACCAGGAGAAGTTACAGAAGGTATTGCCGCAGGTTGCCCATTCGCTGCACCGCGCAATGCGCAGCCTTAAACTGGCCGAGTCTTTACAGCAATCGTTAAGGGACTATCTCAAGCTCGAGCAGCAAAAAGTGGTCGAAGAAACGGCACACAACATCATCGAGGCCAAGCGCCGAACCCGTTCGCTTTCCGCCCAGTCATTCGCACCGGAGGAAGAAGATACCACTGAGTTTGACGAAATGATGCAGACCGGCATTTTCCAGGTTCCAGCCGAAATGATTGACGCCTTAAGTTCGGTAAAAGAAGACAAACCAAAGAAAATCAACCAGGTCGACTCGCTCTCAACCGGCGAATGGGTAAATATGAGACTGGACGGGAGCAAGCTTTTGGCCAAGGTAGCCTGGAAAGCAGAAGATTCCAGTCTTTTTATTTTCGTCGACCGCGACGGTAAGCGAATTTGTGAGCTCGATGCAAACAAACTGGCACAGCAGTTTGGATCAGGTGATATATCGCTGATGGATTCGGGTTCGGCTGACTCGGAAAAAACCCAGTTCAGCTTTATGAAAACCCTGTAAGCCGCCGCCGGGTTTATACACCGAGCAATAATCTAGCCGGATCTTCCAATACGTTCTTGATGGTTACCAGAAATTGAACCGCTTCCTTGCCATCGATGATGCGATGATCATAGGTAAGCGCGAGATACATCATCGGTCGCACCACGATTTCCCCATCGACCACCACGGGGCGCTGCTGGATTGAGTGCATCCCGAGAATTGCCGACTGCGGTGGATTCAAGATTGGCGTGGATAGCATCGAACCGAATATGCCGCCATTGGTGATGCTGAACGTGCCACCGGTTAATTCCTCGATGCCCAGCTTGCCATCACGCGCACGCGTTCCCATGTCCCGAATTGAACTCTCGATCTCGGCATAACTCATTTGATCGGCATCACGCAGGATTGGAACCACCAGCCCACGATCCGAGCTGACTGCGATCCCGATATCAAAATAATCATGGTAGACAATATCGTCACCGTCGATGGAGGCGTTAACAGCGGGAAAGCGCTTTAATGCCTCGACTGCGGCACTGGTGAAAAAAGACATCATGCCAAGCTTGACACCATGCGCCTTTTCGAATGCATCCCGATACTGGGCACGCGAATCCATCATCGGCTTCAAATTCACTTCATTGAAAGTTGTCAGCAAGGCCGCGGTGTTTTGTGCTTGCTTGAGGCGTTCAGCAATCTTTGCACGCAAGCGGCTCATTGGCACCCGGCGATCGTTACGACCGGCAGACGGAATCGCCACTGCCGGCGGTGTGACGGCAGCGGGAACATCAGCTTTGGCGACGCTTTGTTGTTGCTGCAGATATCGTTCGACGTCTGCTTTTAATAGCGCACCCTTTTTACCTGTCGCTGGAATATCTTCAGCGGACAAATTATTTTCGCTGAGCAGTTTGCGTACCGCTGGGCTCGCCCTGCTTGCGGCGGTGCTTTCCTCCGCACCGGTTACAGTATCATCCTCCGCTTCGCTTGTTTCGGCCGTTTCCTGTTGCGGTGCTGCAGTGGCCGATGCCGCAGCCTCGGTATTGATCACTCCAAGAACATCGCCATTCTTTACCGTGGCGCCCGATTCAAATGCAATCGATTCAATCACACCGGCTTTGCTCGCAACTATCTCAAGTACCACCTTGTCGGTTTCAAGGTCAACGATATTCTCATCAACGGCGACACTGTCCCCCACCTTTTTATGCCAGTCACCCAGAGTTCCCTCGGCCACAGATTCGGGTAGTACCGGTACTTTGATTTCAACCTGCATTGCTCGCTCCAGTCTTATTCTTTCTTGTTTCGTTAATCGAGTTTATCCGAGTATTCGGCTTCGAATGCATCTTTCACCAAATGGGCTTCCTGGCTCTGGTGCAAAGCCATATAACCGACCGCGGGCGATGCAGCTGAAATACGGCCCGCGTATTGTACCTGTATTGGTGTAAAAATCTCGTTCAGTCGACTCTTGAACTCCCGGAACATCCCCTGGTTGCGAGGTTCATCCTGGCACCAGACAACATTTTCCAGTGCCGGGTAGCGCTCGTGAATGGCTTTCAGGTCCATCTTGGGAAACGGATATAACTGCTCGATCCTGGCAATCGCGGTGCTGTGATCATATTGCTGTTCGCGTGACTCGTATAGCTTGTAGTATATCTTGCCGCTGCACAGGATCAGGCGTTTAACCTTCTTGTCATTGATTTCATCAATTTCCGGAATGACCTTCATGAATTCGCCCTCACTATAGGCGCTGAGCGGCGACACTGCCCGTTCATGACGTAACAGGCTTTTGGGACTCATGACGATGAGTGGCTTGCGGAAACCACAGACCATCTGGCTGCGCAGCAAGTGAAAGATCTGCTCCGGCAAAGTGGGTTGCACCACCCGCATATTGTGCTGCGCGCATAACTCCAGATAGCGTTCTATGCGCGCAGAGGAATGTTCCGGACCCTGGCCCTCGTATCCATGTGGCAACAGCATCACCAGGCCGTTGAGCCGACCCCACTTCATTTCACCCGAGCTGATAAACTGATCGATGACGACCTGGGCACCGTTGGCGAAGTCACCGAACTGGGCTTCCCAGATTACCAGCGAGTGCGGATCTGTCGAAGCATAGCCATATTCAAAACCCAGCACCGCCTCTTCCGATAAAAACGAATTGATGACTTCGAAGCGTGGCTGATCTTCGGCAATATGTTTAAGCGGCTTGTAAATTTCCCCGCTATTCTGATCGTGCAGGGCTGCGTGGCGATGGAAAAAAGTGCCGCGTTCGCTATCCTGCCCCGACAGTCGCACGCGATGACCTTCATCCAGCAAGGTGGCATAGGCAAGATTCTCCGCGAAACCCCAGTCGCCGGGAATTTCACCATCGAGCATTTTCTGTCGATTCTCCATGATCTTGGCTACCCGCGGATGGAGTTTGAAGCCCTCGGGCAGGGTCAAAATGCTTTTACCCAGCTGTTGAATCCTGTCAGCATCGACCGCGGTATTCGGGGTGTTATTGACATCGCCCTCGTTCAGGCCGGCCCAATCACGCGCTGCCGTCGGTTCGAGCCCTGAAATAACATTCAAAGCAACCGCTCCGCCCTCGTCCAGCGCACGGCGGTAGTCCGCTATCATTTGATCAACTTTCTCGCGCGTCGTGAAACCTTCATTGATCAAACGCTCCGCGTGCAGTTCGGCCAGCCGTGGATGCTTTCGAATCGCGTCGTACATCAGTGGCTGAGTTACCGCAGGCTCATCAGCCTCGTTATGACCGTAACGACGATAACAAACCATATCGATGACGACGTCCTTCTGGAAAGTTTCACGATACTTGACCGCGATCTCGGCGATAAATACGCAGGCTTCAGGATCGTCACCGTTAACATGAAAAATTGGTGCCTGTACGATGCGAGCCACCTCGGTGCAGTAAAACGAGGAACGCATATCACGCGGATTACTGGTGGTGAACCCGATCTGGTTGTTGACGATGATGTGAATCGTGCCACCGGTCTTGTAACCCCGGGTCTCACACATGTTAAAGGTCTCCATCACGACCCCTTGCCCGGCAAAGGCTGAATCGCCGTGAATCAATACCGGTAATACGTCATTGGTAGTACGGTCATCCAGACGGCGTTGACGGGCACGAACCGAACCCTCCACCACGGGGTCGACAATCTCAAGATGCGATGGATTGAATGCCAGGGCGAGGTGCATCGGTCCCGAATCGGTGTAAATGTCCGAAGAAAAACCCTGGTGGTACTTAACATCGTAGTTATAGCGTTCATCGAGTTCGATATTACCTTCGAACTCATCGAACAAATCGCTGGGCATCTTGCCAAAAATATTGGTGAGCACGTTCAGGCGCCCGCGATGGGCCATACCGATCACGACCTCGTGCGTACTGGTGACACCGGCCTGCTGCACGACCCGATCCAGAATCGGAATCAGGGATTCTCCACCCTCCAGGGAAAAGCGCTTCTGCCCGATGTAACGGGTATGCAGGTATTTTTCGAGATTCTCCGCGGCAATAATGCGGTCAAAAATCCGATTACGACGTCCTTCCCTGAAATTTGGCTTCGCCAGTGTGGTCTCGATCTGTACCTGGATCCAGCGCTTTTGTGCGCGGTCCTCGATATGCATGTACTCCAGACCGATTGTTCCGCAATAGATACTTTCCAGACGGTCGATAATCTGACGCAGCGGTGCATCCTCGATTCCGAATAAAGAGCCGGAACTAAAAACCGTGTCGAGGTCTGCCTCGGATAAATTGTTGCCCTCAAGCGTCATATCCTTGATTTCAGGGATCTTGGCGAGCCCCAACGGATCCAGGCGCGCTTTCTGATGCCCCTTGACGCGGTAAACGTTGATTAACTGGAACACCCTGAGCTGCCTGTCATCGTGTTCATGCAACTCGGTTGTGCTAATGCCATTGCCAAGCCGTTTGTTGAGTACCGCAGATCTCATTTGCGCCTGGATTTCGAAATGATCCTGGTCGGCGGTTAACTCTCCGTTTTTCAATTCTGAAAACCAGTCGCGCCAGTTTTCGTCGACAGCATTTTCGTCTTTCAGGTACCTCGAGTAGAGTTCCTCGATGAATGCAGCGTTAATCCCGTGCAGATAACTCTGTTGCTGCATTTTTTTCATGCTCATGGCGGCTTACCTTTGGGCTGATTCGTCGGTCAGTGAAGCGGGTTTCATGGTCTACATAATAACTTAAGTCGGGGCATTAATAAGCTAAATATTCCGCATCGTTACGATGCGAAGAAACAGACAATTTGTCAATATCATTAGATGCACCACTGCAATATGCCAATCAAGGTGTTTTTAATTTTGTAAGCGCTGTTAGAATACGCGAATTCTCAACCTGGGTTAGCCGCATGGCGCAATACATATATACCATGAGCGGAGTAGGCAAAGTAGTGCCTCCGCAAAACGAAATCCTGAAAAACATTTCGCTCAATTTTTTCCCGGGCGCCAAGATTGGAGTACTGGGTTATAACGGCGCGGGCAAATCAACACTGCTGCGCATCATGGCCGGTGTCGATACCGAGTATAGTGGGGAAGCACGACCACAAACCGGAATCAAGATCGGTTACCTGCCGCAGGAACCTGAACTGGATAACGATCTGGATGTGCGCGGCAACGTTGAACTGGGCGTAGCAGAGACCAAAACGCTGCTCGACCAGTTCAACGAAGTCAACATGAAATTTGCCGAACCCATGTCCGATGATGAAATGAATGATCTGCTGGCGCGGCAAGCCGAATTGCAGGAAAAAATTGAAGCTGCGGGTGCCTGGGACCTCGACCGCAAGCTGGATGTTGCCGCTGATGCGCTGCGCCTGCCTCCCTGGGATGCGGCGGTAGAACACTTGTCTGGCGGCGAAAAGCGGCGTGTAGCGCTTTGCCGTTTGTTACTGTCGAATCCTGACATGCTGATCTTGGATGAACCCACCAACCACCTGGACGCCGAGTCGGTGGCCTGGCTCGAACGTTTCCTCAAGGACTTCCCCGGAACCGTGGTCGCGGTGACCCACGATCGCTACTTTCTCGATAATGTTGCCGGCTGGATTCTCGAACTCGATCGCGGGCACGGGATTCCCTGGGAAGGAAACTATTCTTCCTGGCTCGAACAAAAGCAGAAGCGACTGGAGCACGAAGAACGCTCCGAGAAGGCCCGCATGAAATCGATGCAGGCCGAACTCGAGTGGGTACATGCGAATCCGAAGGGTCGCCAGTCAAAAAGCAAGGCCCGCCTGAAACGCTTCGAAGAGTTGTCTTCGCAGGAATACCAGAAGCGTTCTGAAACACGGGAGCTCTATATTCCCCCTGGACCACGACTCGGTGACATCGTGGTCGAAATCGATGGCGGCAAGAAATCTTATGGCGACAAGCTGTTGTACCAGGACCTGGAATTCAAACTACCTCGCGGTGGTATCGTCGGCATCATTGGCCCCAATGGTGCCGGTAAAACCACGCTGTTTCGCATCATCGTGGGTCAGGACAAGCTCGATGAAGGGAGCATCAAAATCGGTGATACGGTAAAAATTGCTTATGTCGATCAATCTCGAGATGATCTCGATGGCAGCAAGACGGTCTGGCAAGAACTGTCTGACGGGCTCGATAATATCGTGGTTGGCAGCTACGAAGTTCCCTCACGTGCCTACGTCTCGCGCTTCAACTTTCGCGGTGCCGCACAGCAGAAATTTGTCAAGGATCTCTCCGGGGGCGAACGCAATCGTTTGCACCTGGCCAAGTTGCTAAAAAGCGGTGGTAACCTGCTGTTGCTGGACGAACCAACCAACGACCTCGATGTCGAGACCTTGCGTGCACTTGAAGAAGCAATTCTGGATTTTCCAGGTAGCGTGGTCGTGATTTCTCACGATCGCTGGTTTCTTGATCGAATCGCAACCCACATTATTGCGTTTGAAGGTAATAGCGAAGTCTATACTTACGAGGGAAACTATACCGAGTATGAATCCCATCGCAAGCAACGCCTGGGCCAGGATGCCGATCAACCGCACCGGATCAAATACAAAAAACTTGATGCCTGATGACTGATATCGACAAACTTTTCAAACGCCTCGGTGGTCTGCTCGACCGGGTTGAGAAAATAGTTCCCGGTCCAAGCGAAATCAGGACCGAGCCGGGTTATTGTGCCTATCGCTGGTCAGCCGGTGGTCTGGATGGAATTTCGCAGTTCGATCAGGTCGATAAGACCGAGCTCTTGCATCTTGAACGCCAGCAAAACCTGCTGTTTCGCAACACGACCCTGTTCCTGGACGATAAGATTGCTAACAATGCCTTGTTATGGGGTGCGCGTGGCACCGGCAAGTCGTCCCTGATCAAGGCACAATTATCTGAATTTCAGGAGCGTGGATTATGCATCGTAGAAATCCCGAAATCAGCGACGAGCGAGCTTTTCGACGTAATCCGTCACCTCGCTAGTGATGGACGCAAGTTCATCGTCTACCTTGACGATCTGTCATTTGAAGCCAATGACGATTCCTACAAGGCGCTCAAGGCCTGCCTCGAGGGCTCGCTGCAACCGCAGCCCGCCAATGTCATCATTTACGCCACCTCGAATCGACGCCACCTGATGCCTGAATCGATGCAGGATAATCTCGACAGCACCATGGTCGATGGCCAATTACACCCGAGCGACAGCATCGAGGAAAAAATCTCCTTGTCAGACCGTTTCGGGCTATGGCTTTCGTTCCATCCTTTCACCCAGGATCAATACCTGGCAGTAGTCGAGCAAACCCTGAAGGCCAGGACTTTGAAGATGAATGATGACGCGCGTATTGAAGCGCTGCGATTTGCAACCCAACGCGGTTCACGCAGCGGCCGCATCGCGGTGCAGTTCGTCGCCTACTGGGAAAGCATCAAGTAGGTAGCCCCACTTTCGCGGCGGTCCGACGTATCGGGATAACGGAACTATTCAGAACGCTGTTAACGCATGGTGAACGGATTTGCCATCGGCTCACTGGAGATATTAATCCAGACTGTCTTGGTACGCGTGTAATCATAAATCGTGTCGATCCCGCTTTCCCGGCCGGGGCCGCTGTTTTTGAATCCGCCAAACGGGGCAATCGGTGAAATCACGCGGTAAGTGTTAACCCAGACGATTCCCGAATGAATTGCATCGGATACGCGTAACGCGCGCGCGACATTGGAAGTGAAGACACCCGAGCCAAGACCAAAATCGGAGTTGTTAGCCATTTCGACAGCCTCTTCCTCGGTATCGAAACTGAGTGCCGATAGAATGGGTCCGAACATTTCTTCGCGCACCGTGCGAATATCCTGATTCGGGCAATCAAGTATGGTGGGACTATAGTACCAACCGGTATCGAATCCTTCGGGCTGCTTACCGCCCAGTAACAGGTTTGCCCCTTCCTTGACCGCATCGTCGACTGACTCAGTGATATGGTCGAGTTGTTCCCGGGTGCACAGAGGTCCGACCTGGGTATCTTCGGCGAGCGGGTCACCAATGCAAATCTGGCTTGCGCGCTCGACCAGTTTTTCAAGCACCTGCTGGCGAATGCCAGACTGAATAAACACCCTCGAACCAGCAACACAACTCTGTCCGGTGGCACCGAAGTTGCCGGCGATTATGCCGTTAACGGCGCCTTCGATGTCGGCATCATCAAAAACCAGAATCGGGGACTTGCCACCCAGTTCGAGCGATACCACGGCAAAGTTTTCAGCCGTATTGCGCACTATATGACGCGCAGTTTCAGGACCCCCGGTAAACGCAACCCGGGCAACATCCGGATGGCTGGTCAGCATACGTCCACAGGGCTCGCCGTAACCGGTAATGACGTTAACCACCCCTGGAGGAAATCCTGCCTCTTCTACGATCCTGGCAAACTCGAACATCGGTGCAGGAGCCATCTCGGACGCTTTTAACACCACCGTATTACCCGCGGCCAGTGCCGGCCCCAGTTTGGTCGCGGTTAGAAACATTTGCGCATTCCACGGCACTACGGCAGCAACTACTCCGATCGGAACGCGCTTGGTGTAGACATGCATATTGGGTTTGTCGATCGGCAGGGTTGCACCCTGAATCTTATCAGCGAGGCCTGCGAAGTAGTAATAGTAATCGGCAACATAACCGGTCTGGGCGCGAGTTTCCTTGGCCAGCTTACCGCTATCGATAGTTTCGATCTCACCCAGCATCTGCGAATTTTCGGCTATCAAGTCACCGAGACGATGCAGCAATTTTCCGCGCTGGGTCGCATTCATCTCTGCCCAGGGGCCCGTATCCAATGCGCGCCTCGCGGCGGCAACGGCCCGATTTACTTCGGCTTCACCGGCGATGGCGGCAGTCGCCCATACCTCGCCCGTGGCTGGATTTATTGAATCGAGTTGTCCTCCGTCAGAGCCATCACACCATTCACCATCGATGTACATTTGATAATGTTTCATAGTTATATTCCCAGTATGTGACTGGCGCCAAGACTAGCGTTAAATTCCGGCAGATAAAAGCGAAATTCGGTAACAAGCGCTATTATGCGCATAATCAATCGCGACCCGCACTGACATGAACGAAAATTCCTCACCAAACAAATCCAATCCGGCTGCAGAAGCCGCCATGGCGCGTCATCTCGAAGCCATTCGGCGGGTCACGGTAGACCATGAATATGCTTACGATAGCGAAGGCCTGATAACCAACAAACTTAAGTTCATGGCCAGTAATTGCAGCATGGTCCTGGACATAGGCCAGTCAACCCGCGAAAACGTCAAACTGTTCGAGCAGCGCAAGATAGAAAGCATGGACATTAATCTCGAGGAGCCAGCAGCAGATATTATCGATGACATCTGCGCCCCAAGCAGACTGCAATACGAGCGTTATGACGGCATTGTTTGTCTTTCCGTGCTGGAGCACGTCTATGACCCGTTCACAGCAACTCGAGAGATTTTTCGTTTGCTGCAACCCGGTGGCTATTTATTTCTGCACCTACCTTTCCTGTTTCGCTACCATGCTCCCCAGGACCTCAGCTTTACCGATTGTTACCGATTTAGCCGGGATGGCATAGCCTGGCTGCTGCGTGATTTTTCAGAAGTTACCCTGTATTCGATACGCGGCCCCTATTCGTCTATTTTCAACCTGCATCGGAGTTGGAAGAAAGGCGTCGAAAAACACCTCGGAATGGCGCCTGCTCGCTGGTTAGATCGAGTCGGAATGAGATTTTTCGGCCGCCCAACCAGCGAACTGCAGGTCTCTGGTTACTATGCCTGGGCCAAAAAATAACAGTTTTTTGTTGGAAAATGCCGATTGACGCGCAAATGAGAAGGCCTAAACGTTACCGAAGCGCTTGAAATGTAAGCAATCACGTGCCAGTCTTTAGTCATTGACTCAAAAAAAACGCGTTTTTAGCGTTTGGAGCACGTAGCTTGGATCTCGCTGAAGAAACCGATTTACTCCGAAAAATCCCGATGTTTGCCAAGATGGAAACCTCTAAGCTAAAGCTATTGGCTTTCGCTAGCGAGATCGTGTCTTTCGAGACCGGCGATACCGTTTTCCGTAGCGGTGAAAGCGCAGATTATGCCTACGTTATTATGAGTGGCTCGGTCGATATTGTTACCGAAACCGATTCCGGACCGGTGCTCGTCGCCACGCTGTCACAAAATCAGCTTATCGGTGAGCTGGGATTGCTTAATAATGCGCCCAGAAACGCAACTCTCATCGCCAAGGATAGCCTCAAGGCAATGAAGATTACCGGCGATATGTTTTTCCGAATACTCAGGGAAAATTCAGAGGTCGCACTCGATGTAATCCGGATGTTAAGCGACAAGCTATCCACGACCCACGCACGGCTCGAGGCCTTACAAAAGCAGGTGAATAAACAGGGCGAGTCTTAATGCCGTCACCCGCAGCAGACAGTATCGTCGGTCTTGACCGCTTTCGGGACCTGTGGCGTCGCTGCTTAATCGACGATGAAAAGGATGAAAGCGCCTCTATTCACCAGCGATTGGTAAGCTCCTACTGCGAACCGCAACGCCACTATCATACACTGGCCCATATCGAGCATTGTCTTGGCATGTTCGATCAGTGTAAATCTCTCGTCGGCAACCCCGATGCTCTAGAACTCGCGGTCTGGTTTCACGATGTTATATTTGAACCTGGCAGGCACGATAACGAAGCCCTCAGCAAAGAACTCTACCTCTATCTTTCCATAAGGGTACATGCACCAGAATTGAGAGAGTTAGTGGGTCGATTGATAATGGCCACCCTGCACGACGGCAGTTCGCTCGAAGACGACGATGCGCGCTACATGGTCGATATCGATTTATCAAGTTTTGGCCTGTCCTGGGATGAGTTTTTACAGGATAGCAACAACTTGCGACTGGAGAATCCACAGCTCAGCGATGCCGAGTACTATTTTAACCAGGGAAACTTTCAGAATCATCTCCTGGGCAGGGAACGCTTTTATCTTTCTGATTTTTTTAGCCAGCGCTACGAATCACGGGCACGAGACAACCTGGCCCGTTATTTTGAACGCGTGCGCCAGTCATCCTGATCAAACCTTGGCTTTCGGTGGCGGTAATAGATCCGAGGCCACAGTATAAATTCTAACCGGACGATTCAGCCCGCGCACCAGTACTTCGCCCAGCTCCTGGAACTCGAACATGTTCGGGGGGATCTCGGCAAGGGTACTTTCGGAGACAATAATGCGCGTCCCGTAGTCCTTGTTTAATTGCTCCAGGCGTGCCGTCAGGTTGACGTTATCGCCATGCACCGTGTATCCAACCCGGTCCCCGGAGCCGACCAATCCACCCACCACTGAGCCAGTATTGATACCGACCCTTGTATTGAATGAAATTCCCTCGCCGAACTGCACACCGTCCAACACGGTTTGAATCTCAAGTGCCGCCCTGACCGCGTTGCTGGCATGATTGCTATCCGGCTTAGGAACATTGAATGTAGCCAACACCGCATCCCCCTGGAACTGGCTGATAACGCCGCCAAATTGACTTATCGGACCAGCTATCAAGCTGAAATAGCGGTTCAGGGCTTCGATCAACTCTTCAGGAGTCAGAGTTTCACTGATCGCCGTGAATCCTTCGATATCGGTAAACAGGATGGTGCATTCGCTGACCTCCCCTTTGCCAGTGATTGCGCCCTCTTCTGACTGAATAACCTTTTGCGCGACCTCCTGGGGCACGAATCTCGATAAGTCCCGTGCCGCACTGCCCTCGATAATCGATTCGATGAGCAAGCCCCTGGCACGGTGCAGTGCCAATGCAAGCACGCCGGTAACCATTAAAATCGACACGATTTTGTCAAATTCCGCGCCGATCAAAACACTATTTGAAGTCATGTATTCGATGTAGTCGCGAGTAATCATATTGCTGGCAGGGTCATTCAGCAGTACGTAAACAACCATTAATACCCAGCCAGTCGCTGCACTCAGACCCGTTGAAATCACAAACCGTGGATCGAAGTGCAGCGCCCGTATCGAGATAAAGATAAACAGGTAAAGCAGCGTCGGTGCCTTAAGGTAAAAGGAAGGCGGTTGTTCGTACTGCAGATGAAAGCTCCAGATCAGACCCATTAATAGAACAATATCGGCAACCGACGAAAGATATAACATCCAGTCTGGAAGTTTACGTTTTACCGCCAGGCCCAGGCGTATCAGGCTGAACACAAGATACAGCGCCAGCACCCAGGGCACCGGGGCAAAGTCAGCATCTTGCGTAAAAGTCTTTGGCGCAATTGAGTAGAGCAAACCGAATGTAAAAACAATCGCCAGCTGGATCACGCTAATCAGAATTTCACTTCGTTCCTGCTGATCCTGTATCGATTTGCGCAGCCGATCCGGTAATATTTGATCCTGGAAACCGCCCCCAAGCAAAGACCGCCGGGGCTCAGAACTGTTACTTGTTAATTTATTATTCAATACAGGCTCCAACAGGCGCTTTCTGCATCTCGGATATAAGACAGAATCGGCCACCAATAATTCCCATGCTTGCATATAAAATACTCAAACGACAGTGCGTTTAGGGCAATTTCAGTGTAGTCTGCGCCAAGTACTTAGCCAGGTACGGATAAAATGACAGAGCGACTGGAACAATCCAGGATACTTATTTATAGCCATGATTCATTTGGCCTCGGTCACTTGCGACGCTGTCGTTCGATTGCCCATTCGCTGGTCGCACGTTACAAGGGGCTATCGGTCCTTATTCTTTCAGGTTCACCGATTATCGGCAGCTTTGACTTTAAGGCACGCGTCGACTTCGTGCGTATTCCAGGCGTCATAAAGTTAAAGGATGGCGAATATACCTCGCTGGCTCTGCATATCGATCTGGAAGAAACACTGGCGATGAGGGAATCGATTATTTATCACACCGCGGCTACTTTTAAACCCGATATATTTCTCGTCGATAAAGAGCCCACCGGTCTGAAGGGAGAAGTAACCAGCACCCTCGAAATGCTTAAGCAGCAGGGTACCGTCAACGTACTCGGTTTACGTGACATTATGGATGAAACTACGTTATTGAAAAACGAATGGGAGCGTAAAGAAGTTGCACCGGTACTCGAACATCTTTACCACGATATCTGGGTCTACGGCCTGAAGGAAATGGGTAGCCCCATTGATGGCCTGGGTATGTCAAACACGATCGAAAACAAGATTTCCTTTACCGGTTACCTGGGACGGGAAATTCCGAGCGATCGTAACTGGATTACACACACTAACCTCGATGAACCGTTTATCCTGGTAACCGCTGGCGGTGGCGGTGACGGGATCGACCTTGTGGAATGGGTCATCCGCGCATACGAGTCTGGCGGGGAGCAACCGCATCGTGCGATCATCGTAACCGGACCCTTTATGCCGGCTTCCGAACAACAGAACTTTCATGATCGCTGCGAAGATTTGCCAAATGTCGAAATTATTAGTTTCGACAGTCATATTGAATTACTCATGAAGAAATCGATCGCGATCGTTGCGATGGGTGGCTATAACACTTTTTGCGAAATCCTGACCCTCGATAAACCCTCCTTGATCGTGCCGAGATCGGTTCCCCGGCAGGAGCAGTTAATTCGCGCGGAACGGGCAGTCAGCCTGGGCCTCTCTACAATGCTCGATCCCGCACGTGGACTTGACCCGCTGCAGATGGCCGCAGCGTTACGTAACCTGCCACAACAATCCAGACCCTCGCTGGCGCACGTACCCGGTTTACTCGCAGGACACGAAACCATAGCCGAAATGGTCCGCGAGTACCTCGAACCTTCCGAGCAGAAAAGCATTACCGCCTGAATTCGGAGTTACCGATTAGTTCTTCGTTGCGAGTCATGATCTATGTCCAGCACCTGCTCGGTATCGGACACTTGCAGCGCTCGCTGTACCTGGCAGCCGAGCTCGCGCGGCAAAGCTTTCACGTCGAACTGGTATCCGGTGGTATGCCACATGCACTGACCATACCCGAAACCGTTCAGCTACGGCAATTACCACCTGTGTACAGTCCCGATGGTAACTTCAACCGCCTGTTCGATGTCCGTGGCAAAGACATTGACGATAACTGGCGGATCCGGCGTAAACAACAGTTGCTCGCGTTTTTCGAATCCTTCGCACCGCAGGTACTGATTACCGAGACCTTCCCGTTTGGACGGCGCATGATGCGTTTCGAGTTGATACCGTTGCTAGAGGTCGCCAGGCGCAGTGTCGATTGTATTCAAGTCATCGCATCGATAAGAGATATTCTTCAACCGAAATCAAAACCCGGGCGAAACGAGGAGATTTGCGAGCTGATCGACCAATATTATGACCATATTCTGGTCCACGGAGATCCGAAGATTGCGCGACTTGTCGATAGCTTTGACCTCGCCGCACGCATCGATGAAAAGGTCTCATATAGTGGCTATATCTGTGCACCCAGAAACGTGTTGGCACCTGCGCATGAGGGCGTCGATGAAGTGCTGGTTTCTGCTGGTGGCAGTACTACCGGCCTGCAAATATTGAAAACCGCAATCGCGGCGAAGCCTTTATCCCGATTAAGCAATCTACGCTGGCGCATCCTGGTGAGTCCATCGATTGATGATTCAGAGTTCCGAGCACTGCAACAACACGCTGGTGAAGGATTTCACATCGAGCGCAATCGACCCGATTTTAGTGATCTGGTAAAACACGCCAGACTTTCAATATCGCAAGCTGGTTACAACACGGTCACCGACATTCTCAATAGCGATACCGCGGCAGTCGTGATTCCCTATGCCGAGGCCGACGAAGTTGAACAAACCATGCGTGCACAAAAATTGCAGAACTGCGGCCGCCTGGTTCTGCTGCAACAGGATGACTTGTCCCCGGCAGCAATGGCAGCCGCCATCGCAAAGGCTGACCAACAAATTGCCACGCTCGAAGTGAACCTCGCGGGTGGAATAAACAGTGCCACCATGATCCTGGAATGGCTGCGTCGCGCGAGTAAAGAAAATTGAAAACCCTGACTGTCCAGGCCTGGCAGTGGCTCGACCGCGAACTCGATAGCTGGGCGGATACGGGCCAAACAGCGAATTTCTGGTGGCGCGACGACGATGCGACCGAACCAAGTACCGCTCTAGACAGGCTGGTCGGATTAAGTCACAACTGGGATGTTCCGTTAGCGCTTGCTGTGATCCCGACCGGGCTCAAGCCTGAACTCGCTGATTTCCTGCGAGATGATTCTTTGAGCTGTGTATTCCAACACGGCTTCGCGCATGAAAACCATGCAACGCCGGGGCAACGCAAGCTAGAGCTCGGCGGCACACAAACCATCGAGAAATCGATTGCCGAGCTGCAGCAAGGTTACCAGGTACTACACGAACATTTCCCCGATCGATTCATACCGGTGTTAGTACCACCCTGGAATCGGATTGACGAAAAGCTTGTTGCCTGCCTTGCCGATATCGGATTTGCAGGAATTTCAACCATGAAGGTTTGCCGCAACGCATACCCCGCCCCCGGACTACACCAGGTAAACACGCATCTCGATCCGGTTAACTGGCGTCATCAAGGCGGATTCATCGGCGTCTATCCTGCAATTGCAATTCTGATCCAGCACTTGATTGCAAAAAGGCTCGGATACCGTGACAGCAACGAACCCACTGGCATCCTGACTCACCACCTCGCACAAAACGAAGCAGTGTGGCACTTTCTCGAAGACCTGCTGCAATTCCTGTCTGACCACCCCGCCGCCGACTGGCTCGACGCCTCCACCATCTGGGCAACACCAAAGTCACCCAAGGAAACCCCCGTCGACTGACCGGGTGCAAAAGTGTAGCGAGGCATGGATGCCGAGCTCCAAGCGATTCCATGGATGGACCAACCGGCGCTCGCGCCGGTTGGGAGCGACTTTTGCAGCCATACATCCGGGGTGGCAAGGTGGCTCACTGGACGATGTATTTTAAGGCCAGGGACCATGACGGTATTTCAGGACTTGAGGAGGGGGATGGACTGGTAGCTGTCGAGCAGCTTGCCGTCGGCAGAGAGTTC
Source organism: uncultured Gammaproteobacteria bacterium (assembly GCA_937984095.1). GTDB lineage: Bacteria > Pseudomonadota > Gammaproteobacteria. The sequence goes on from CALJYH010000011.1 coordinate 33,100, forward strand.
GAACAGGTGGAGCGAGTCCCAGGCGAAGTCGACCGGGGACTCGCCGCGCATATCCCAATCAAACGCGAGCGCATAAATACACCGAATAATACCCTTGTGCACCACCGCCGCAGTATCCTGTTCTGAACTGGCAATCTTCCGCAACCAGGTTTGCAGGCGGGCCTGGACCTGGCGCGGGCTTTCCCCGCCAGGTGGGCAGAAATCGAGCCCTCGACTCTCGTTATTGCGCATCTCGTCGCCGAGGTGTTTACGCAATGGTTTTAGAATCTCCCCTTCCCAGTCACCCCAGCTCATTTCGATTAACGCCGTTTCAATCTTGACCGCATTTAGATTCAGTAGCTCGGCGGTCTGGATGGCGCGCCGCAAAGGACTGCAGAACCAACGATAGGCACCTATTTCCGGCGGCACTGACAGGCGCTGGAATTGTTGTCGACCGAGTTCAGACAGGGGTTTGTCGATCCGTCCCTGCACACGTTTCTCGAGGTTCCAGTCAGTTACTGCATGTCGAAGCAAAGCCAGTTTCATATTTATTAATCGTCGCCAAGTGATTCATTTAATTTGCCAACCAGGATATCAATTCCCCTATCCATCGAAAATTCCTGCCGTACGCGGGTAAATCCTGCCTGTGCCAAACGGTTACGTAATTCGGGATCTCTTATCAGCTTATCCAGCGCCTGTCCCAACTGCTGGGAATTCTTCTGTTCAACCAACCACCCGGTCTCGGTATGAACGACAAGTTCTGGAATGCCCGATATATTGGTCGACAAACAGGCCAGGTTCTGGCTTTGTGCCTCCATCAACACATTGGGTAATCCATCCCGGTCACCATCCTCAGAAATTTTACTTGGCAGTACGAAAAGGTCCGCTGCACG
>CALJYH010000012.1 GCA_937984095.1 uncultured Gammaproteobacteria bacterium
CATTTACCTTGCCGACTGCCTGCTGCATCAGGTCACCAAAACTCTGATTTTGCTCCGTTTTGACCTCGGGTTGCATCGCCTGGCCCTTGGCCAGGGACTCGAGTGCCTGCATCTGACTTAACAAGTGGTTCTGCGTGTTATTAATCATGAAATTTCCTAACTGGTCGATTTTTTGACGGATTTGGTCCCAATCCATAGATCAGGTCTAAAACTGTTAACTTTTTGACATTTAGTCGCTTTCAATGCTCTTTTCGGGCTTCTTCTGGATAGTCAGCAACAATCGCGCCAACTTTCCCTAATTTTCAAAGCCACCTTGGGAGAAAGGTCACGAAAGACGCTCCCAAGATGGCTAAAATATTCAGGGCGTGATCATCGGTACATCTTTGCTGGACGCTGCGCAACAGGGATGTTGTGATACGGCATCCCGGGCGCGAGCCTACATGGACGTATTTACGGCGTTCCAGCAAAGATGTACTGATGGTCACGCCTGCAGTATTAGTCGGGGAGCGACGCACCGGCATCGCGCAGCTTGGCGAGTTTGTAGCGCAAGGTGCGTGGACTGATACCGAGCTTTTCAGCCGTTTTCTTGCGGCTGCCCTTGAAGTTACGCAGGGTTTCAATAATGACCTCGGTTTCTCGATCGCGCAGATCCGAGTGCAGCTTGCCGTTATCCTCGAGCAACGGTTCGAGTGAAACCTGTTCGATGCTACTCTCCAGCATGATGTCCTGTGGCAGGATTTCCTTGCCCTGCTTCAGGATCAGGGCCCGCTGTATTACATTGTCGAGTTCACGCACGTTACCCGGCCAGTTGTGCTGGCATAAGATATCGCAGGCCGTATCGGAAAGCTGGATCGATTCTCCTGCCGCACGGCTGTACTGCGCAAGAATCTTGCGCGCCACGGGCACGATATCGTCAGGACGTTGACGCAGCGCGGGTATCGAAATCGGAAACACATTGAGTCGATAAAATAAATCTTCGCGGAAGCGTTTTTCACGTACCTCGTGGCGTAAGTCACGGTTAGTCGTTGCGATGATACGCACGTCCAGCTCGATAACCTGGGTGCTGCCGAGACGCTCTACTTCCTTTTCCTGCAGTACTCGCAGGATTTTCGCCTGCAATCCGAGGTCCATCTCGGTGATTTCGTCCAGCAGTAAGGTACCGCCCTGGGCCTGTTCAAATTTACCCATGGTTGCCTTGTGCGCACCGGTAAAGGCACCCTTTTCGTAACCAAATAGAACCGCTTCGAGCATGTTTTCTGGAATTGCCGCACAGTTGATCGCGACAAACGGCTGCCTGGATCGTGCCGATTGCTGATGGATGAACCTCGAATAGACTTCCTTGCCGACCCCACTCTCGCCGGTAAGTAGAACCGAGGTGTCGGAGTTAGCGACGCGCCTGGCCAAGACCAGGATTTCCTGGCTCGCCATATCCACGGCCACAAGGTCCTCGTCCGTTGGCAACGGATTCCGAATCTGTTTGCGCACCGTGCTCACCAGGCTTGATACTTCGAATGGTTTTACCAGGTAATCGACCGCCCCCGCTTGAATTGCATCCACAGCCTGCGGAATGGAACCGTAAGCTGTCATCAAAATGACCGGCACATCGATTTGATTACTGCGAATCGAAGACAGCAGTTCGTAGCCGTTACCCGGGCTCATCTGTACATCACTGAGTACCAGCGATGCCGAATGGCTGGCCAGGAAGCGCTCAGCGGCAAGGCCATTTTCAGCCTCGTGAAAACTGATTTCATTGAGCTGCAGCGTATCGCATATTGCCTCGCGCAGATCTGCATCATCTTCTACTACCAGTACATCAACCATGGCATAGCTCCATTCTTTTGATTTATTGACTTCGGGGTTTGCTAACTTGAGTTTTCATCGCCTGCCTACAAGGCAGGAAAATACGAAAGCGACAACCGCGACCGGGACGGGAAAAGACGGCGATTCGACCCTGGTGCGATTCGATAACAGCCTTTACTACCGCAAGCCCGAGACCGGTACCATCGGCCTTGGTGCTGAAAAAAGGGTCAAAGACGTGTGCACGTGTGTCCCGATCCATGCCGCAGCCATTGTCTTTTACCGATATTGACAATAAGCCATGTATGGTCGTGGCAATGCTGATTTCTATTCGTGGTTCCCGCTCGCAGGCCTGCAGCGCGTTCATGCATAAATTGGCGAGTGCGCCAAGCAGAGCATCCTTATTCCCCTGCAGTTCCACTTCACATTGCCGGCCCTGCAATTGTAATACCGCGCCACGTTGCTGCAACTGGGGTAGTAACTGATCGTTGAGTTCGGTAAACAAATCGGCAACCGAGAAACGAGTCATTACGAATTGACCACCATGGGCGAACACAAGCATATCGTTGATCAGTTTTTCAATATGTCGGCTGCGCGCCAACGCCTTCTGACAAAAAAACCGCGTGGTATCGTTATCGAGTGCAGTGTCAACACATTGCGACAAGTAAAGCATCGTCGACGCCAAGGGCGTTCTAATCTGGTGCGCAAGGCTCGCCATCATCTTGCCCATGGTTACCAGGTGCAGATTCTGTTGCGCCGTACGTTGAAGTTCGCGGGTCTGGGTCACGTCGCTGAGTAACAGAACCTGGCCGGGCGCGTAGCCGAGTGGACGGGTCGAGATACTGAATTGCCTGCCATCGGCAGTTTTCAGTTCGCCCTGGTCCAGTTCCGGTAAAAATACGCGTTTTACGATATCCCGCCAGGGCTCCTGGTTTAGCGGCGTACCCAGCAACAGGCGTGCGCTCTCATTGGTCTCGGTGACCTTACCCTGTCGATCCAGCACCACGACGCCACCCGGTATCGCATCAAGCAATCGGGGACTAGCGACAACTTCGGTCTGCGCATCAACCGGTTTGATACGATCAACATTCTGGTTGATTTGCTCGACGCTGGCGCTCAGGGTTGCCGATAGGTGATTAAACTGCTCGAAAGCACCCTGCAGGCCTTGTAACGCTGGCTCTTCGTTTAGTTTTTGATTTTCCACCCTGAACAGGGTGCACAAGACAAACCAATTGTAATAAGTTTATTGATATCAATAAGTTAGAATTTTTACTTTTTGCGTATGACAGAAAAATGACGCTATTCAGCGCGTTCTATTTGATATTTCCGCATTTTTTCGACGAGTGTCGTGCGTCGCATATTGAGCATGGTCGCGGCGCGCGCAACCACGTTATTGGATTGTGACAGGGCTTGTTCGATCAACGATATCTCGATATCGGTCAGGTACTTCTTCATATCGATACCTTCGCCCGGGAGCTGGCTAAGGCCCGATTCCGACATCGACACCATGGCATCTTCAGCGGCGACTTCGCCGATTTCCAAATTACACTCGCTTTGATACCTTTCCGGTAAATCCTTTGAATCCACAACGCCATGCGGAAATAAAATCGCCAGCCTTTCAATCAGGTTTGCCAATTCACGCACATTTCCCGGCCAGGCATATTGCTGCAACATTGCAATCGCTTTCTTGCTCAGCCGCACTGAACCCCGGTTCTCGCGTTCGATACGCGCAATCATTTCATGAATCAGTAGCGGAATATCAGATTGGCGTTCACGCAGTGGCGACACTTCGATTGGAAAAACATTGAGTCGATAAAACAGATCTTCCCGAAATTTACCCTCGGCTATCAACTCTTCGAGCCGCCGATGGGTTGCGGCAATGACACGCACATCGGCCTTAATCGACTTGTTGCTGCCAACCTTTTCATAACAGCGCTCCTGCAAAACTCGCAG
>CALJYH010000013.1 GCA_937984095.1 uncultured Gammaproteobacteria bacterium
AACCGGCAAATCGGTTGGATTTCTGAGCCAGATTGAGCGCAATCTGACCAAGCCGTCGGTTGCGGCCCTACAGGACATTTCCGAGGCGCTGTCGGTCCATATCGGCTGGTTTTTCCCGGAAGATTTGGCGGGATCGCCTGAAGAGCGGGAATATATCGTGCGTCGGCATAACCGGCGTCGATTAACCTATTCGGAGCTTAGCGGTACCGAGTATCTCGGCCTGCACGATTCGTTGCTGTCGGCTAATCTGAACGGTGAACTTGCGCTTGGCATATCGCGCTATGAACCTGGCGCATCGACCGGTGACGACAGTTACGACCATGATGGCGAAGAAGCGGGGCTGGTATTGTCCGGCACGCTCGAACTTACCATTGATGGAAAGAAGTTTCTGCTCGACGCCGGGGACAGCTTTTCTTTCAAAAGCCATTTACAGCATCGCTATGCTAACCCTTCTTCGACCGAAGATGCCGTCGTGGTCTGGGCAAATACACCGATTACCCTGCGCAAATAGCTCAAGGAAAAGCCGGTGAATTACGTTGCGTATAATTGAATAAATTAAAACGCGAATTTTAAGTAAAAATGAATCGGAGTGTTTATGTCTTTTACCAGTGAAGCCGCTGTAATGTGCCGAATCGGGGCGCCGGATGTTTTTGAAATCCAGGAGATCGATTTGCCCTGGCCTGGAAACAGTGACGAGGTGTTGGTTCGTATGCAGTCTGCGGGCATCAATCCAGCTGACACGTTTTTTAGGGCTCTTGGTCCATATATAGGCGACGGCCAGGGTTCGGTACTGGGACACGATGGTGCGGGTGTCGTCGAAGCGGTGGGCGATAGTGTTAGCCAGGTTAAGGTGGGTGATCGAGTCTGTTTCTGCAATGGTGGTTTAGGGGGTGACCCGGGAACCTATGCCCGCCATGCAGTGGTGCCGGAGTGGCTGTTGGCCAAAGTGCCTGATGCGATTGAGCTTGCCAGCGCAGCGGCGCTGCCACTGGTATTTATCACGGCCTGGGAAGCGTTCTCCGAACGTGCCCAGATCCGGCAGGGTGAGTCAGCTCTGATTCACGGCGGTGCCGGCGGTACTGGGCAAATTGCGATCCAGGTCGCGCGTGAACTGGGTGCCCGCATCGCCACGACGGTCAGTAGCGACGCAAAGGCGGAGCTGGTTCATTCACTCGGTGCCGAAATTGCAATTAATTATCTGGTCGATGATTTTGTTGCTGCTGCCCGGCGCTGGACCAATGACGAAGGCGTTAACGTGGCTTTTGACAACGCCGGCCCGGAAGTATTTCAGCAAACCCTTGCCGCGATGACGCCGTATGGGCGTATCGTAACCTTAATGGGGACGCCCGGCGATATTGACGAGATCGCTTACAACAATAACCTTTCCATTCATAACGTGATGATGCTGACTCCGATGTGGTTAGGTCTCGAAGGCGAGCGTTGCCGACAGGGAGAAATCGTTCGCCGCGCCATGGACTGGTTGGGGGCAGGTCGTATCAAGGTCAATATAGGAGCAACCTATCCACTGGAACAGGTTGCCGAGGCACATCGGCATCTGGAACAGGGTGGCATGACGGGCAAGATTGTATTGACTGTTTAACGGCCGGCAACGGATTAAACTAACAACGACCAGAATCGCTCCTGTTGTACTCATTGTTGGATCCGTTGCCGCAACAATCAAAACGATTCGATAGTTTTTATCATGCGCCTTCTTGTCGCCTCGTCAGGCAGGCGCCCGTATCCTGCAGCCATGTTATCAACCATGTGCTTGAGCTTTGAGGTGGCCGGGATAACGCAGGTAACGTCGGGGTGCGAGACGATAAATTTCAGGAAAAACTGGCCCCAACTGGTGCAATCGAACTCGGATGCCCACTCGGGTAAGGATTTACCCCGAACTTTACGGAACAGCCCGCCGCGTTGATAAGGGCGGTTGATCAGGGTGGCGATTCCCTTTTCAGCAGCAATCGGCAGTAAACGTTTTTCGATATCTCGATCCAGTATGTTGTAGCTGAATTGAACAAAATCGAGCGGCAACTGCTGCAGAATTTCCTCAAGTTCATCGTGGTCACGACCATGGGAGGTCGTAATGCCGATATAGCGTATCTTCCCCTGTGCCTTCCATTCGAGCAGCGTTTCGATGTGAGTTTGCCAGTCGCGCAGGTTGTGTATCTGCATCAGGTCGATTCTATCGACGCCCAGTAGCCGCATCGACTGCTCCATCTGGTCGATGCCTTCGCGTTTACCGTTGGTCCATACCTTGGTCGCAGTGAAAAGGTTCTGCTTATTGCTTATCCGCTCTAACAACGCGCCGGTTACCGCTTCGGCACTGCCATACATCGGCGACGAATCAATCAATTGCCCGTCGTTGTCGAAAAATGCCTGCATGACTTCGAGCAGGGGCGACTTTGCAGCGGTCGTGCTGTCAACGTCAAATGTTCGCGAAGTCCCGAGGCCGATCACGGATAAACGTTCACCGGTGGACGGGACCGTTTTCTTGATGACCCCGGAATCGGCGGCGGCGAGGTAACCGGGTACGAGTGAGCACAGCAGCGATGCGGCGCCGGTTGATTTTAGAAAATGGCGGCGTGTTAAGCCGTGTTTCAGTTTACTCATTTGATGTCTCCACAAGCAATGCGTCCGAAGGCTCCGTGCGGTTACTTTTTCTTTCGAAACGGGTGCCGAGAAAAATCGCAACCAGGGTCCAGCACGTCGCTATCAGGGCAGCGACTAATGCGATCGCACCGAGGCCAAGACCGATACCCTGGGCGAGTCCGGTATAAGTCCAGCCAGCCAGCACGTCACCGCCCCGGTAGACCACGATATCAATCACCGGTTTGGTTTTAAAACGGGTTTCGCGGCCTACCCCGGTGAATAACATTTCCCGTCCCGGCCGCGTAATCGCGTAGTTACCGGCGCGGCGGATGATCTGCAGGCCGATTAATAGCGCGAGTCCAGGGGCAATTGCGACCGCGATCCAGCCAAAAATCATGATAACCGGCACCAGCGCCAGGGTTACTGCAAGTCCGAACCGTGTCGCCAAACGGCTGGTAGCGAACAGGGCGGTAAATATGGCCAGCGAGTTGACGATCAAGTCCATCATGCCCCAGTACTGCGAACGGGTTGCGCGATCGTATTCAACCATGACGTTCTTCAATTCGAAGTAGACGAAGCTGCTCATCATCGTATAGAGCAGGATAAACAGTCCGATCCCAAGCAAGAAGCGATGATTGAGAAAATCGACGAAGCCGCCTAGAAAATCTCCACCGATTGATCTAAGCGGAACAGTATCAATGGCCGTATTACGGTGCTCTGTGTGCCTCGATTTATCAAGCAAGAAAATAATCGGAACTATTAGCAACAGTATCAGAGCAGCGATGAATAAAAGATTATAAACGCCTACAATATCACCCAGAAAAACGGGAATAGACGGGCCCACTACCGCGCCGATACTTGCGCCTGCGCCAAAAAAACCGAACAGTCTTTTCGATTGAGATCTGGAGTAGATATCGGACATGAAGCTCCAGAATACCGAGACGTGAAACAATGCAAAAAAACTAACCCACACATAAAAGGCCTTGTCGATTAATACGATGTCATCAAACCACCGGGTACAGAGATAGAACAACAGGAAGGATCCGGCAAAAAAGATGTAGACACCAGGTACCAGTCGCTTCAGGTTGGTCCTCGATACAACGAATCCGTACAACAACACGGCACCGGCGCTAATGAAAAAATTCAGCGTCCACAGCCAGCTCAACTCGGCGTCGGTCCAGTCGCTCGACATCGCGTCACGCACTGGCCTCAGCACGTAGTAAGCTGTCATTAACATGAAAACAAAAAGGAACGACAGAGCCGCCGCAGGGATTTCCCTGGGCTCCACCTTGATCAACCGGTTAACGAGAATTTGAAACGGCCCGGACATCAGTCGGTCTCAGCTTGAAATATATCGACAGTATAACTGAAGCCTGTGGCAGCTCGCTGTAGTCCCGGGAGTGCTGATTTACTATTGGGCATCTTCTGAAATCCAGTGTTACCGACGCTTAGCGAGTGCGACAACGACTTCGACCGCGGGTTGTAGCAGCAGAACCTGCGGATCGACCTTGAGCTTCGAACTGCGATTGCCGCCACCGAGCACGACATATTCACATTGCATGACAGCGTTATCTATCCAGATAGGCAGGTCGTCGGGCAGGCATAGTGGAGTCACACCGCCGATTTCCATGCCGGTTATCTCGCGGGTTTCATCTGCCGATGCAAAGGATACCTTGCGTGCCCCCATTTTTTTACGCACCGTATGATTGGTATTCAGGCGGTCGGTGGCGAGCAGTACGCAAACCACGAATTTTTCATCCCCGGTTTTGGAACGCACCAGGATAGCGTTGGCCGAATTTTCAAGCGCCACGGCATAGTGTTCGCAGAAGACGGCTGTATCGGCAAGCTCCGGATCGCAGGGTAAGATTTCGAAAGGGTGGCCAGTCTGTTCGAGGAAGTCTCGTATTCGTGGAAGGGTATCGTTCAATGTTTATATGCCTATAGCGCTAGCTGATCGGGAGCATATTATTTAACATAGTCACTGTTTTCTGTGAAAACTATTTTACCGCCGAGTAAGGCAAGGCCGACAAGCAAAATGGAGTAATTATGAAGTTATCCGATTTTAAAATGCTGACTTTCGATACCTACGGTACCCTGATCGACTGGGAAAGCGGTATCTACAACGCACTGGAGCCGTTGCTCGATAAATTGCCGCTCAGGTTGAATCGTGACGAAGTGCTCGAGCTGTTCGCCGAGTACGAAACCCAGCAGCAAGCCGGCAATCCGACCCAGATCTACAGTTCAGTGCTCGCCGACGTCAGTCGATCGATTGCGAAAAAATGGCAAATCAAGATCAGCGACGAAGAAGCCGCATCCTTTGGCCGTTCGGTCAAGCACTGGCCCGAGTTTGAAGATTCGGCTGCAAGCCTGAATTATTTACGTCAGCATTACCTGATGGCGACCGTGACCAACTGCGATCGCATCAGTTACATGGGCAGTAATGCACGACTAGAAA
>CALJYH010000014.1 GCA_937984095.1 uncultured Gammaproteobacteria bacterium
CTCGCCTTCCTGCTGTTTCGGCCGCAGGGACTGTTTGGCGAACGCATCATCGAGCGGGTGTAATCATGATTTATCGAGAAACCGGACAGTTCAAGGCGAATTACCAGGATGACCAGGCGCTGTTCCCGATCGCCCAGGATCGATATGTCATTCTCGCGGTGCTGTTGGTAACCTTTGCGGTTGTTCCATTGTTACTGAATCAGTACTGGTTGAATGCGATTCTGCTGCCTTTCATGATCTATGCGCTGGCGGCTCTCGGCCTCAACATCCTGACTGGATACTGCGGCCAGCTATCACTCGGAACCGGGGCATTCATGGCAGTGGGCGCCTTTTCAGTTTTCAAACTGATGACCGTAGTTCCCGAACTCGGATTTATTCCGCTGGTGATACTTTCCGGTCTGATAACCGCTGCGGTGGGCACGCTGTTTGGCCTGCCCTCGCTGCGCATCAAGGGATTTTACCTAGCGGTCGCAACCCTGGCAGCTCAGTTTTTCCTGATCTGGCTGTTTAACAAGGTTGGGTGGTTTTTCAACTATAACGCGACGGGAATGATCACTTCGCCACCGATGACGCTGTTCGGTATCATCGTAACCGGTCCTTCGGCTGACCCGGTCGCCAAGTACTACCTGGTTGCCGGATTCGTCGCTGTGTTTGCCTTGTTTGCGAAAAATATTGCTCGCGGACGCATCGGCCGCAACTGGATGGCGATTCGCGATATGGATATCGCCGCAGAACTGATCGGGGTGCGCCCGTTAATTGCCAAGCTATCCGCGTTCGCGGTGTCATCGTTCTATGTCGGCATGGCTGGAGCCCTGTACTTCGCGGTCTGGCTAGGATCGGCCGAACCTACCGAAGCCTTTGACATCAACCAGTCTTTCCTGGTGCTGTTCATGATCATCATCGGCGGGCTGGGCTCGGTGCTGGGATCGTTCCTGGGCGCTGCGTTTATGGTTATGATGCCGATATTACTGAAGAATATTATGGTCGACGGGTTGGGTACCGATGCCGCACTTGCCGCCCATATTGAAATCATCACCGTCGGCGTGCTGATTATAGGATTTCTGATTGTCGAACCTCATGGGCTGGCACGCCTGTGGCGGATCGCCAAGGAAAAAATGCGCCTGTGGCCATTCCCGCACTAGGTTATGCAACAAGTAGCTGGGATGTTTACACGCACTTTGATTAAAATGTTGAACCAACATAAAAAACCGGAGGAAGTAATGAAAACCAGAAGTTTAACCAAAACCATAGTGGCGGCCCTGATAGCAGTTCCACTTTTTTGCGGAGCGGCCAGTGCATACGAATTGACGATCCCGTCGTTCGATTATCGCACAGGACCTTATGCACCCAATGGTATTCCGTTTGCAAATGGCTATGGCGATTACATGCTGATGTTGAACCAGCGTGATGGCGGCATTAATGGTACCAAGCTCAAGCTAACGCCCTGTGAAACGGCTTACAACACCAAGCGTGGTGTCGAGTGTTATGAAAATGTCAAAAACGAAGGCGATTCGGGCGCGATTGCAATCCAGCCATTGTCTACCGGAATTACCTACCAGTTGATCCCCAAGTCAAGCGTCGATCGCATCCCGATATTTTCAATGGGCTATGGCCGAACTTCTGCCGCCAATGGCAAGATCTTTCCATGGGTATTCAATTTCCCGGCAACCTACTGGAGCCAGGCAACCGTTTTTGTCCAGTATATCGCCGAGAAAGAAGGTGGCATGGATAAACTCAAAGGCAAGAAAATAGCGCTGGTTTACCACAACTCGGCTTACGGCAAGGAACCGATTCGGACCCTTGAAAGCGCGGCGGAAAAATTTGGCTTCGAATTCATGGCATTGCCTGTAGACCATCCCGGCCAGGAACAAAAGGCAACCTGGTTACAAATCCGCAAGGAACGTCCCGACTGGGTATTGATGTGGGGCTGGGGTGTTATGAACCAGGTTGCGATCAAGGAAGCCGCATCGATTCGTTACCCGATGGATCACTTCATTGGCGTCTGGTGGTCGGGATCAGAAAACGACGTGATACCAGCCGGTGATGGCGCCGATGGTTATCTCTCGGGTGCTTTCCATCAACCGGGTGACAACTTTCCCGCACACGATGACATCAAGAAACATGTCTACGACAAGGGCATGGGCCTGGGTGATCGTGACCGCATCGGTGAAGTGCTCTACAACCGGGGCCTGGTTGCAGCGATGTGGACCTCTGAAGCAATTCGCAAGGCGATGGAAATCCATGGCACCAATAAAGTCAAAGGGGTGCACGTTCGTGACGGCTTCGAGGCACTCGACGTCGATGAAGCACGGCTGACTGAACTGGGTCTGCCCGGATTTACCATCCCGGTCAAGATCACTTGTGAAAACCACGAGGGTCCCGGAAAGGTTGCGTTGCAACAATGGGATGCCAAGGCCAAGAAATGGAGCCTGGTAAGCGACTTTTACGACCCCTTACGTGATATTACAGGTCCTCTCATTGCCGAGGATTCAGCCCAGTACGCCAAGGAAAACAGCGTTGTACCGCGTATCTGTAATTAATAAAGCGTCGTGAACGAAACTGCCGCCGCAATTAGTACCAGGCCGATGTTGTCGGTGAACAACATCGAGGTCATTTATGATCATGTTATCCTGGTATTGAAAGGCGTCTCGCTCGAGGTTCCCGAGCAGGGCATCGTCACCCTGCTCGGCGCCAACGGTGCGGGTAAAACCACCACGCTGAAAGCGGTTTCCAACTTGCTGCGCGCCGAGCGAGGCGATATCACTAAGGGCAGTATCGAGTTCCAGGGTGAGCGCATCGAT
>CALJYH010000015.1 GCA_937984095.1 uncultured Gammaproteobacteria bacterium
ACGAAACATGGTATTTGGCAAAGTATCCTTCACCACGCCTCGCATTTCGATATGATCGCCTTTTGGCATATTCTCACTCAGTGTGTAAAGCGCGCCATTATCCATTATTTAACGGGTATATCAATAGAGCGATTAACGCACCGTAAAACCCTGTGATACCATCCAGTTTTTTTCCATATTTAGAATCCATGACAAGTTTCGCCTACGTTTTTCCGGGCCAGGGCTCACAATCACTCGGAATGATGACCGCCTGGGAAGATCATCAATCTACCGTGACCGAGGTATTCGAAGAAGCCTCGAACGCTCTGGGTTACGATCTCTGGTCCGTGATCATCGATGGCCCGGTTGAACGTCTCAACCAGACCGAGATTACGCAACCAGCCATGCTATGCGCCGGCGTGGCCAGTTGGAGAATTACCAGCAGCCAGGCAGACATGCCCGCTGCCACCATGATGGCCGGCCATAGCCTCGGTGAATACAGCGCACTGGTCTGCGCCGGTAGCCTGCAGTTGAGCGATACGGTGAAACTCGTAGCTCAGCGCGGTCAATTGATGCAATCCGCGGTAGAACTGGGCGCTGGCGCGATGGCCGCGATTATTGGCCTTGACGATGAAGATGTAATAAAAGCCTGTGATACGGTCACCACTGGAGTTGTTGAAGCGGTAAATTTCAATGCACCGGGGCAGGTTGTTATCGCAGGTGAGACTGCCGCGGTTGAAGCCGCCATGGCACAAGCTAAAGAATTGGGTGCCAAACGCGCCTTACCATTGCCGGTCAGTGCACCTTCACATTGTTCACTCATGCGAAACGCGGCTGAGCAACTGGCCCTTGAGCTCTCAACACTTGAAATCACAATGCCTGCCGTACCGGTGGTGCATAACCAGAGTGCCGCGGTTGCCACGTCAACTGCGGAAATCATCGAGCGTTTGACCTTACAGCTATACCAACCCGTAAAATGGGTTGCTAGCGTTCAGGCCATGCAGCAACAGGGCATAACCGGATTGATCGAATGTGGACCGGGAAAGGTCTTGAACGGGCTTACCCGGCGAATTGAAAAATCACTACAGGCCTATGCAGTTTTCGATGCAGCCTCGCTCGCTGCCACACAACAGTCTCTTGGAGAACTATAAAAATGCTGACCGAGAAAATCGCACTGGTAACTGGCGCAAGTAGAGGAATCGGCAAAGGAATTGCACAGGCGCTGGGCGCCGAGAACGCGACGGTAATCGGGACTGCTACCAGTCAGTCAGGAGCAGATGGTATTTCAGCAACATTCGCCGAAAACAGCATCAAAGGTACCGGCATGGTACTCGATGTTGCCGACTCGGAGTCGGTTGCAAACTGTCTTAGGCAAGTCACCGAGGAATTCGGCTCCCCCGATATCCTGGTCAATAATGCGGGCATAACCCACGATACCCTGCTAATGATGATGAAAGATGAGCAATGGGAAGACATCATCAACACCAATCTCAGTTCGGTTTTCCGCATGAGCAAGGCGGTGCTGCGACCCATGATGAAAAAGCGTGACGGTCGCATTATTAATATCTCTTCAGTAGTCGGCGCTACTGGTAATCCGGGGCAATCCAATTATGCTGCGGCCAAGGCTGGTGTGGTTGGTTTCAGCAAATCACTGGCCCGCGAAATAGGGTCTCGTAACATCACGGTCAATACCGTTGCACCTGGATTTATCGACACCGACATGACACGTGAACTTGCACGAGAGCAACGCGAGATGCTTTCCAGCCAAATCCCGCTGGGGCGTCTTGGTGCGGTCGAAGATGTTGCTGCGGCAGTTGTATTTTTGGCCTCGCCATCGGCCGCCTATATCACCGGAGAAACGATTCACGTTAACGGTGGAATGTATATGTCATAGCAGGTTAGGCTAAATATATGGCATAAATCATTGATTATTATGTATATTTAATTCGGAAAAAAAATCTAGACATTTGTGGTAACTAATCCGGCTTTTCAATACAATATCGCAGCTTACAAGTTGTTGATTTATTAACTCAGGAGAAACTCTCAAAATGAGCTCTGTAGAAGAACGTGTTAAGAAGATTGTTGCAGAACAATTAGGCGTCAAAGAAGAGGAAGTAACAAACCAGGCGTCCTTCGTCGATGATCTGGGTGCAGACTCTCTCGATACGGTAGAGCTGGTTATGGCACTGGAAGAGGAATTCGAAACTGAAATTCCTGATGAAGAAGCAGAGAAGATTACCAGCGTTCAACTCGCTATCGATTACGTCAACGCAAACTTATAGATAGCCACTCGAATCGAAGGATGCCGCTTACCATCTAGCATGTTAAGCGGCATTTTCATTTATTGACCGAGATGCATTACTTGAAGAGGATCAAATCTTGTCAAAACGTCGTGTCGTAGTAACGGGGCTCGGATTGTTGACTCCGGTAGGTAATACCGTCGAAGAGTCCTGGAAAAATATTGTCGCCGGAAAAAGTGGGATCGCGCCAATCACGGCGTTCGATGCCAGCGCTTTTACGACCCGAATTTCGGGTTCGGTAAAAGACTTTGATGCTACCGAGTACCTGTCGGTAAAAGATATCAAGAAGATGGATATCTTTATCCATTTTGGAATCGCCGCCGGTATTCAGGCACTGGAAGATTCTGGTATTGAGGTCACTGAAGAAAACGCCGAACGTATCGGTGTCGCTATCGGCTCCGGTATCGGTGGCCTGCCAACCATCGAGAAAAATCGAGATGCTTTTGTGGCTGGCGGTCCACGTAAAATTTCTCCATTCTTTGTTCCCAGTTCCATCATTAACATGGTATCGGGCAATTTGTCGATTATGCGCGGCCTGAAAGGACCGAATATCTCGATTGTCAGCGCCTGCACTACCGGCGCACACAATATTGGTGATGCGGCGCGTATGATTTCTTACGGTGATGCCGATGTCATGGTAGCCGGTGGGTCTGAAATGGCGACATCGGCACTGGGCGTGGGTGGCTTTGCCGCGGCCAGGGCTCTTTCTACTCGAAACGATGACCCGGAAGCTGCCAGCCGACCCTGGGACCGAGATCGTGATGGATTCGTACTTGGCGATGGAGCAGGTGTCGTGGTACTCGAAGAGTATGAAATGGCGAAACAACGTGGCGCCGACATTTACTGTGAGCTGGTTGGTTACGGTATGAGTGGTGATGCCTACCATATGACCTCGCCCTCTGAAGGCGGGGAGGGCGCAGCACGCTGCATGGTTAATGCAATGAAGGATGCCGGCCTGAATGCCGAGGATATCGACTATATCAATGCCCACGGAACTTCAACTCCGGCCGGGGATGTTGCCGAGACCAAGGCCGTTAAACTGGCTTTGGGTGACCACGCCTACGATATGGTGGTAAGTTCGACCAAGTCCATGACGGGACATTTATTGGGAGCAGCCGGTGGTATCGAAGCCATATTTTCGATCCTGGCGTTACGCGACCAGGTTGTTCCGCCAACCATAAATCTTGACAACCAGGATCCCGAATGTGACCTGGATTTCGTTGCCAACACGGCTCGAGAAATGAAGCTTTCGGTCACGATGTCAAACTCATTTGGCTTTGGCGGTACTAACGGCACCTGCGTGTTCAAACTAATTTAGTCGATTCAATCAATGTGTCGTGATCATCTGTCACATACTCGACCGTGCCACGGGCTTGTCCAGAGTTCACTCGCAAGGAGCTGAAACTCTTTTTTATCCTCTATCAAATACCTGCGTAGATCAAAATTCCCGCTATCCTCTGTTTATGGCTTACTCCCGGGAATTGAACGATCAAAGCACTAGTGACAATAATTGTTGGCACTATGGTGGTATTGTCACCAGGCGTACTCCGCCGGGTAGCTTGCAACTGCCAGGCAAACGGTTGAGCTATGTTGCATATCAATGCGCCCATATCCCGGCGACAATATTAGACTTGAACAAAACAACAGTTTAATCAGAGAAAATGGCCGGGTTTATCAAGAAGATATTTACATGGGGCGTAGTGGCCGTGTTTCTGGCAGTTACGATTCTGGTGTTTCAATTACTGCGATTTCAACATGGCAGCATCAGTTTGCCACAACAACAAACCATCTTTTTGATCAAATCCGGTAGCAATATCAAATCGATAGCGCAGGATCTGAGCCTGCAGAAAGTAATTGATGATCCCTGGCTTTTTATCCTGTTAGCAAAGCTTAAGGGCGTGGAGACCCGTGTACGTGCCGGGGAATATCAAATCGAGTCGGGGCTGAGTGCCGACGACCTGCTCGAATTGTTTACCCAGGGCAACTCGATTCAATACAGCTTCACGATCATTGAGGGCTGGTCTTTCCGTCAACTATTGGCGGCGATCTCTGAGGATCCTATCATCGAGCCTACCCTGCAGGGTAAGACGAATCAGGAAATTATGAATTTACTGGGCCATCCGGAACAACATCCTGAAGGCATGTTTTTCCCCGACACCTATCGATTTCCTAAAGGCACCAGGGATATTGATTTTTTGCAACGCGCCTACCAGGTCATGCAAAAACACCTGGCCAGGGAGTGGGAGCAACGCGGCAGTAATTTACCGTTAAAGTCGAGTTACGAGGCCTTGATCCTGGCTTCGATTATCGAAAAAGAAACCGGTGCCGCCTTCGAACGTCCGTTGATTAGCGCTGTGTTTACAGAGCGTCTGCGAAGAAACATGCGTTTGCAAACCGATCCAACCATAATCTACGGCATGGGCGAGGAATTTGACGGCGATATACGTTTTCGGGATTTAAAAAAGGACACGCCGTATAATACCTATTTGCGTGCTGGATTAACGCCAACACCCATAGCATTGCCGGGCCTGGAAGCAATTCGCGCGGCGCTACACCCGGCACCATCGGACGCACTGTATTTTGTTTCCAAGGGTGACGGCACGCATCATTTTTCGACCACCCTGCACGAACACAATACGGCAGTAAAAAGATACCAGCTAAATAATCAAAAATAGGGCAAGCAGGCGTAAACTCAGATCGTGAAGACCAAAACCAAGCAAAATCGTATGATTGTTATCGACGGTGTCGATGGTTCAGGGAAGGGCGTTCAGACACGAAGGTTATTACAATCTTTTGTCGATGCGGGTGAACCCGCAATCCTGACGCGTGAGCCGGGTGGCTCTGCAGCAGCAGAGGATATTCGTGCGCTCCTGGTCACAGGTGAACCTGAAAAATGGGATAGCATGACCGAGTTACTGCTGATGTATGCAGCGCGGCGCTCACATTTACGCGACACCATCTGGCCTGCGCTGGAAGCGGGTAACTGGGTTATCAGTGATCGCTATGCCGATTCGAGCCGTGCTTTTCAGGGAATAGCCGGCAACCTGGGACTCGAAACAGTAGAAACGATACATCGCGTCGTGGTTGGAGATTTTGAACCGGAACTGGTTTTGATTCTTGATATTCCGGAGTCATTAGCCCTGGCAAGAGCCAGGGATCGTGGCGGTAATGAGGATCGTTTTGAGAAAAAGGGCGCCGACTACCATGCGAAGGTTCGTGATGCCTTTTTACAGATTGCAGCGAGTGATTTACAGAAATACAGAGTGGTCGATGCCGATCAAAGCATGGATCGAGTCAGCGAGAATATCATCGATATCATCAATGATCGGTTTTCGCTTAACCTGAAAATCAATAGTGAAGCTTCTTGATGGATGAAATCAATCCACAATTTCTTCCCTGGCAGGTCAATGTGCTGAAGCGTGCACTCGCGCTCAAACACCAGCAACATCTACCACACGCCGTGCTAATCGATACGGCGAGCGAGCAAGATATCAGCGCTTTCGCTTGTTACCTGTCGATGCTGTTGCTGTGCGATAAAGCGGATGATCTCGTTATTTGCGGTAGCTGCCAGGCTTGCGAAATGATGCAGGCCGGTACCTATGCTGACTTTACCCTGGTCACACTTGAACAAAATGAAAAAACAAAAAAACTCAATAAAAACATTAATATAGAGCAGATACGTAAACTAATACATGAGGTATCTTTGACACGGCAATATGAGCGCTTAAAGATTGCCGCAATTTATCCCGCCGAAGCGATGAATAAATCCAGTGCAAATGCGCTATTGAAAACGCTTGAAGAGCCAGCCCCGCAAGTGTTGTTGATGTTACTAACGCACAACAGGGGACGTATCCCGATCACGCTGCGCAGCCGCTGCCAATCCTGGACGATTGATCCGCCTGCACGGACCCAGGCTCTCGAATGGTTGCGCGAGCAGGGCGTACAGGATGAAATGGCGACCAGCTATCTTCAATTTGCCGGTGGCGATCCGGTACTCGCCCTGCATTTGAAACAACATGGCTATGCTTCCCTGGTATCGAAATTCAAGTCTCGCTTCAGCCAGTTTCTGCGCGGTGAACTCAGTGTGACGGATCTCTGCCGCGGGTTATTGTCATCTGAAACCGCCATAATTCGACGACTCATCAACATGACCCTGACGGCGTATTGCTATCAGATGAGCGGGGTAGATGCCGATGCCAACCTGCTATCGGGAAGCGACAAAACCGGTGCACAGGCTATAATGGACTTACGTCTCAAAGCACAGCGGCAATTGCGAATCGAAGAAAATAACCTCGATCTCCAACTTCAGCTGGAAGACGTGCTAATATCATTAAAACAAATACTTACCCGGAGATTGATCTAATGGGAGCCCCCGGCAGTCAAGGTATACTTTCACTCAACATCAAGGACAAGAGCGCACTTTATGCCGCCTACATGCCTTATGTTAAGAATGGTGGCTTGTTTATTCCAACCAATAAGCAATATTCGCTCGGTGACGAAGTTTTTATGCTCCTGAGCCTGATGGATGATAAGGAGCGCCTGCCAGTTGCTGGCAAGATTATCTGGGTTACCCCTCAAGGTGCGCAGAGTAATAAAGCAGCGGGTATCGGGGTGCAATTCAGTACTCAGGACAATGGTACCACGCGCAATAAGATTGAAGGCTTCCTGGCAGGTGCATTGCAGGCTGATCGCCCAACACACACGATGTAGTTGTCGTATTCTCGCGAAAACGCAATAACATTTGAGAAATAGCGCGAGAACCAAATCAATTTTTTAATTTGTATCCTCTGCGCTCTGCGCGCCATCGCAAGAGCCAATAATATTTTGACAAACCCAAGACTCTAAAGTGTTTTTTGATTCACATTGTCACCTTGATCGAATCGATCTGGATGATTTCGATAACGATTTTAATCAACTGTTGAAGACGATCGAGCAGGACGATGTCACCCGCATGCTTTGCATCGGGGTTAACCTGGAATCTTTCGACGCAATGCATCAATGCATTGCAGCTTACGAACACATCTTCTGTACCGCGGGCGTTCACCCCGACTACGAGGAGGTGCGAGAACCAAGCGTTGAAGAACTGTGCAAACTGGCACAACATGACAAGGTTGTTGCTATCGGTGAAACCGGACTGGATTATTTTCACCAATCCGGCGACCTCGACTGGCAACGCAATCGATTCGTGATCCACATCGAAGCAGCGCGCGAGTGCGGCTTACCCCTGGTGATTCATACCCGTGATGCGCGCGAGGATACGCTGGCATTGTTACGCCAGCATCGGGCGCAGGAAGTAGGGGGCGTATTGCACTGTTTTACCGAGGACTGGGACATGGCACGCGCGGCGATAGAGCTGGATTTTTACATCTCTATTTCCGGCATCGTCACCTTTCATCAGGCACAGAACGTGCGCGACATGGCGCAGCAGATACCGCTCGAGCGTTTATTGATCGAAACCGATGCGCCGTGGCTTTCACCCGCGCCATATCGCGGCAAAACCAATCACCCAGGGCGAGTCAAACTGGTAGCCGAAAAGCTGGCGGAAATCCGTGGTGAATCCCTCGAAACGATTGCCAGAACTACATTTCAGAATGCCAATACCCTGTTCGGCTTAAGCTAGCACTAAACACGGTAGCCGGTTATGCTTCGGTACTCAGTCATTTACACGATGCACAATGCCTGATTCCGAAGCCAATGCTCTGCGAGAACAATGCCTGGTTCTGCGAGAATTCATGAACTCCCGAATTCTCGGTCAGCAGCGGCTAGTCTCGAGAATGTTGGTGGCATTGCTAGCCGATGGGCACATATTAGTCGAAAGCCCACCGGGACTCGCCAAGACCAGGGCTGTAAAGACCCTGGCCAGCGGTCTCGAGGGAGACTTTCAGCGTATTCAGTTTACTCCCGATTTATTGCCATCCGACCTCACCGGCACCGATGTCTACCGACCCCATGACAGCAGCTTCGTTTTCCAGCCAGGTCCCTT
This sequence comes from uncultured Gammaproteobacteria bacterium, assembly GCA_937984095.1. Taxonomy (GTDB): domain Bacteria; phylum Pseudomonadota; class Gammaproteobacteria. Next base: position 8,263 of record CALJYH010000015.1, read on the forward strand.
GTTCCATCATGTGATTGTCGCGGATGAAATTAACCGGGCGCCGGCCAAGGTGCAATCGGCATTGCTGGAATCGATGGAGGAACGCCAGATAACCATTGGCAAAATGACTTACCCATTACCCGGACTGTATTTTGTCATGGCAACTCAGAATCCTATCGAGCAAGAGGGAACTTACCCGTTACCCGAATCACAACTCGATAGATTTCTACTAAAGGTAAATATCGACTATCCCAAAGTTGATTCTGAGATACAGATTATGCAACTGGTGCGACAGGAGGCTAAACTGGACGAACAAAACCTCGGCATTCCTGAAGGCCTGCCAATACCGCAACAAACAATATTCAATGCACGCCAGGAAATCCTTGATATGTACATATCGGAGCCTGTAGAACAATATATCGCACAGCTGGTTGATGCCAGTCGATACCCTGAACCCTACTCAACCGAACTTGCCGGCTGGATTCAGTATGGCGCGAGCCCACGCGCAAGCCTGGCTTTTGATCGTTGTTCCCGGGTTCTGGCCTGGCTGGAAGGCCGGGATTTCGTTTCTCCGGAAGATGTGCAACAACTGGCGCACGAGATTTTACGTCACCGTATCCTGCTGACCTACCAGGCAGAAGCCGACGGAATATCCGCCAATGAAGTAATCGATGAACTGCTGGCAAAAGTACCCGTAATCTGAGCATGGATAACAGGACTGACAACGTCCCCGGGATCGATATCAAGGTAGATGATCTGGTCCGGGTACGTGGGCAGTTATCCGGTCTGGCACTGGCCGCCAGCCAGCGTCGCGCAAGCTACCGTTCCGGCGCACGTGAAGTTCACGTCCGCGGGCGTGGCATGGAATACGAAGAATCTCGTGCCTACGTCTACGGTGACGATGTCAGGACCATGGATTGGCGGGTGATGGCCCGCACTGGTGAGGCACATACCAAGATATTTGCCGAAGAAAAGGAACGCCGCTTCCTGATCGCGGTGGATTTGTCAGCATCGATGTTTTTCGGAACCCGGTTTAGTTTCAAATCCTGGGCTGCCGCCCAGGTCGCCGCCCATGCCGGCTGGTTGGCCAGTTTCGCTGGTGATCGAATAGGGGGGCTAATCGTATCACCCGCTTCCCACCATGAAGTGAGGCCAGGGAAAACCAGGTCAGGTTTACTCGGCGTTTTTCATCAGCTGGCACAGCTCAGCAAAATCAACTTACCACCCGATATGATGCGTAACCGGCTCAATTTTCTTTTACGTGAATTAAATCGCGTGGTAAAGCCGGGTTCCATAATCGCTTTAATTACCGACTTTATCGGTCTCGACGACCAGTCGTTAGAAATCCTGTCGTCCATTGTCAAGCATAACGATGTTAACGCCTACTGGATTCATGATAATACCGAGATTAATGCCTGGCCCGGGGGACATTACCAGGTGCTAGTGGATAGACAACAAGTGGGATTTGATTTATCAGGAACAGCGAGTGATGCCTGGCTAAGCCAGTGGCAACAGGAGCATCGAAACCACATTGAAACCCTGACATCGCGATTTAATATCCCGCTGCTACCAGTTTCCTGCAATCACGCTATTACGCCCCAGATCCTGAAGAACCTGAATATTTGAAATGACCGTCGAAGAACTGTTACTGGAACTAAAGGACATACAACCACCACCGGAGCCTGCCTGGTGGCTGCTAGCTCCTGCTCACTGGGTCGCAATCTTTTCATTGCTTGGCATTGCCGCCTGTGTCTGGTTTTTTTTAAGGCATCGCAAGGCCAACCGCCTGGCGAGCCTTGCTGACCAGGAATTACAGCGCATCAGTTCTTCATTCGCCAGGAATGAAGATTCACAGCAACTCGCAATAGAGTTGTCCAGATGGCTGAAGCAAGTCGCTATACTGGCGTTTCCAGCACGTCAACTCGAAAATCTTAGCGGTAAAGGCTGGCTCGAGTTTCTTGACGAGAGCCTGGGTAACAATAGCTTCAGCAACGGCACCGGCAAGGTTTTCGGCAGCATGATTTACTCTAGACAGATAAATCTGGATGCGGGCCAGCTGGTTCGATTATGTGAGCTATGGTTATCTGCCATAAAACCCCATCTCCGGCAGCGGGGCATTGGTTGATGCTAGGTTTTGACTGGTGGTGGGCAATGCTGCTGGTGCCGCTTCCGCTGCTGGCGAGGAGACTGTTGCCAGCGGCCGATAACCTTGACGTCGCGCTTGCAGTTCCGCTGCTGAATCGCTACCGGTTTAGCGATGCTTCAATCAGGAAATCGACCGATCAGCTCGCGCGTATCTGCTTCTGGCTATTCTGGATTTGCCTGGTCACAGCGGCGAGTCGTCCTTTCTGGTTGGGCGAACCGCTATCGCGAACGATTAGCGGCAGGGATTTAATGCTGGCGGTTGATATATCCGGCAGCATGAGCGAAACGGATATGACGATTAATTCAAAAGCCGCGAGTCGAATCGAGGTTCTGAAAATAGTTGTCAAAAAGTTTATCCAGCGCCGTGAGGGGGATCGACTGGGACTGATCCTGTTCGGCACGAACGCTTACACCTATGTTCCGCTCACTTTCGACCTGGATACGCTATCCAAATTACTGGCAGATATCAGTACCGGCTTAGCCGGTCGTCACACCGCAATCGGCGATGCAATCGGACTTGCGGTCAAGACCATGCGTGAACAGGATACCGAACACAAAGTACTGGTTCTCGTGACCGACGGCTCCAATACTGCGGGTTTCGAAAATCCAATCGTCGCGGCCCAGGTAGCCCGCCAACAGGGACTGACTATTTATACTATTGGCGTCGGTACCGATGCTCAAACCCTGGGGCAAACCTACGGGCTAAGCAACATTCCAACGGGGGTTGCCCTCAACGAACGGGTACTTGGCAGAATCGCCGAGGTGACCGGAGGTCAATACTTCCGCGCTACCAATGCCCCGGCATTGGAGAAAATCTACATGACACTCGATAAACTGGAACCTGTCGAATACAAGTACAAGTCACATCGACCACGAAGTGAGTTGTTTGCGATACCACTCGTGACAGGAATATTCGTCATGGTGTTTTTTACCACCTGGTCGACCTGGCATTCAAGAACATCCGGGATCTCATGACCGAATCGGCCACTTTCCAGTTTTTAAATCCAGGCTGGCTATTATTACTGCCGCCGGCCTGGTGGCTCATCTGGGTTTACTCAAGACATCCGCGCCGACAATCCATGTGGGGCCAGGTATGCGATCCACAACTACTCAATAATATGATTGCTCGCCGTCAGACCTGGAACAGCCCCCGGTTACTGGCCTGGACGCTAGGCATAATAATGACGTTAATCATTCTTGCGACTGCCGGACCCAGTTGGAGCAAGCAATCATATCCCATGCTCGAGTCAACCAGCGCCCGGATCGTGGCACTGGACCTGTCGCGTTCAATGCTGGTTGAAGACATCAAGCCGAATCGCCTGGCACAAGCTGTAGCAGCCGCCGGGGAAGTAATTTCTACCGACTTTGAGGGTGAAACCGGGCTCGTCGTATTCGCCGGTCGGGCCTTCGTGGTTTCGCCTTTATCGAGAGATGCAAAAACGTTGTTGGCGTTCCTGGACGTGCTTGATCCAAGCACTATGCCGGAGGATGGCACTCGCATCGACCTTGCCATCAGTACGGCACAGGATTTACTCGAGGCATCGGTCGCTGGGAGTGGTCAGATATTGATAATCACAGCCGGGGCCAGCAATGACAGTACCGGGGCAGTACAGGCGGCTCTAACCGCGGCCAACCAGGGCCATCGCGTTTCTATTCTGGCGGTTGGAACCGCGGCTGGCGGACCATTGCTGGATCTGGAGGGACGATTGATGCCTGATAAAGACGGGAAAATTGTGCTGGCAAAGACTAACTTCCCGTTATTGGAGCGTGTCACCCAGATTGGCAATGGTTCAATTGTTGAGCTTAAAGATACCCGGGGATATGACGATCTTCTGCTTGCAAGACTCGGCGCAGACGAATTAATCGAATCGGAAAAAACTACCGATAGTTCTCAGCGTGCAGCTTCCAATGACGGCGCCTGGATGGTCTGGCTAATACTTCCCTTTACGCTGGTCCTTTTCAGGAAAAATCTTATCTGGATGATACTGCTTACCGTACTTGTTCCGGATGGTCGTGAATTATATGCAAAAGAATGGGATGGCTTCTGGAACCATCCGGAGAAGCTGGCCTTTGAGGCATACCTGCGCGGCGACTATCAATCATCTTACGAGTTATCCAGTAACCCGTTATTGCGGGGTTCCGCTTACTATCGAAACGGACAATTTCAGCAAGCCCAGGAACTTTTTAGTGAAGACGACACTGCGTCTGCAATATTCAACCTCGGTAATACACTGGCACAGCAAAACCAGTTTCCCGAAGCCGTTCTCGCATATCAAAAAGCGCTCCTGTTAAATCCGGATCTCGAATCTGCCAGGCATAACAAGCGCCTCATCGAGATATATCTGGAACAACAATCTGAGGCCAATGGGACTCAATCCGGCGATTCTGACGAAGCAGAATCGCCCGATGAGTATCAGAATCAGGGCGACACCGAGATGCGCATCGGGGTTGCGGAAACCCCGACGAATCCGGGTGATGATCCTGAATTGGGACCCGGTTTGGGCGCCTCGATGCAACCGGGAGGCCAGGTAGATCCGTTCGAGCGTTTTGATGGCCAGGAGGAAGCACTGCAACGCTTTATTTTACGCGCACAAACCGGTGAACAGCCGCTGGATCCCGAGTTCATCGAGCGCTGGATCAGAAGCTTGCCCGAAACTTCGACCGACCTGTTCCGGCGCAAGTTTTTACGGGACGCACAACGACAGAAACGACAGCCGAGATAGTTATCGTGTTTCGAATTTCATTTCTTTTTTGTGTCACCCTGCTTATCCAGTTGCAATCCCTCTGCCATGCGCAAACGGCCTACCTGAGATCGAATCAAATATTTTCGGGTGATATTGCCGAGTTAATGATCGAGTATGACAACCAGATTCCATCTCTTTATGCACTGGATACATCGGCACTTGAAGCAGATTTCAAAGTTCTGGATATCAAGTCCAGTGTTTCCCGCATGTTCGAGTCAAATGAGGCATTCCATCGAATGCGGTGGCAGATCGAGATACTTCCACGCCGCCCCGGTAATCTCAAAATTCCCCCTATGCAGGTTGGTCAAATTCTAACCCCGACTTTAATGCTTGAAGTCGTCCCACAATCGCCGGAGCTGAATTCAGCCAATAACGTACAGGTCGAACTGCAGGCGGAACCTGAAAGGCCTTACGTCGGCCAGCAAACACAGATCGTGATACGTGTTATTCATAACATTCCCCTGTTTGACGGCAATTTGACTGAACCAGCAATCGATAATGCAGATACCTATAGTCATGGCCTGGAGTCCAGATATTCAATTTTACGCGATGGCCGTGAATTCCAGGTGCTGGAGCGAAACCTTTCAATCGTTGCTCGGTCATCCGGTGCAATCAGGATTTCACCTGCTAATTATCGGGGGCTCATCAAATCCCTAGCAGACGCCTCGGCGACTGGATCAACGGCGACAACAAGGCGCATCAACAGGGCCAGCGAAGCCCTGTTTCTGGAAGTCCGTAAACCACCACCTGAATTCAGCGGCAGCACCTGGTTGCCTGCACGAGAGCTGAAACTTGATCAACGCTGGGACGAAATTACAAATAAATTGCAGGTTGGTGATTCACTCGGAATGACCTTGAGCATCGAGGCTGAAGGGCTGCCCGCCGAAGCACTACCCGCCGATCTGTTATCGATCGATGCCGGTAAGGTCAGGGTTTATGCCGACCAGGAAACACGATCAAACCGGTTTCAGGGCCGAGAACTAGTAGGGCGCCTGGAGCAACGCTTCGTGGTTGTTATTACGGAGCCAGGTGATATCCAGTTACCTGCAATAAACCTGAAATGGTGGGATGTTGAGCAAGAGGTGGAGAGAATAGCTGCTCTCTCAGGCAAAACCTGGAATGTGTCCAGGCCAGAAACTGGCAAGGCCGGCATCGATACGGCAGGTAAAACAACAAGCTGGCATGGCACAGGCTCACGAGGCCTGGTCATCACTCTAGCTCGCAGTAACTGGCCCTGGTACGTGGGAATCGGTGCAACCTTGCTTATCCTTGGCCTGCTAATGTGCATCAAGCCAGTGCGTGTCCGCATGAACGAATCAATAGCGGCCGTGCTGGCGGGTCGTCGCAAACTTCAATTGTTAAAACAGGCCTGCATTTCTAATAATCCCGCACTAGCCTTTCGCGCACTAATAGAATGGGGCAGGGCGCGCTGGCCCCGCGATAACATCAACGGCCTGTTTCAGATCAGGATTAGAACCAAATCCAGTGAGTTTGCCGAGGAACTTGATCATCTCGACAAGGCATTATATGCAGATCACGGTACAACATGGCAGGGGCAACCATTGTGGCGACTGGTTTCTGCCGAGCACCGGCATTTAACAGCTGAAACCGGTACCCAGAAGGACTCGTTACCGGACCTGTATCCGCAGCGTTCCTGATCCGGTCGGTAGCTTACTCGGTCACTAACGACCAACCTTCGGCCGGATGAAAACGCTGACCGAATTTTGCTTCGTAATCAGACATCGCTGCAACTAGTGATTCTACCCCTTCCTGCAGGCTATGATGCATCGGGCCTCCACGAAAAGGCGCAAAACCGGTACCGAATATTATGCCGGCGTCCAACAAGTCCTTATCTGTCACGATACCTTCATTCAGACAGGCCGCAGCCTCGTTGAGGAAACGGAATACAAGCCGGTTCTGGATCATTTTCTGATCTCCGAGATCGGCATCTTTATCCCTAACAGGCTTACCCTTGTCGTAGTTATAAAATCCGCGTCCGGATTTCTTGCCGAGCTGTTTTGAGTTGACGAACCTGTTCAGGCCTTCGGGCACCTCGATGCCATAAGCCGCGGATAAATTCTGCGCTACCGATTGGCAGATATCGAGACCCACGGTATCGGCAAGCTCGACCGGTCCCATCGGCATGCCAAAATCGGTTGCTGCCTTGTCGATCGCCTCTGGCGCGACACCTTCGTCGTAGAGCGTAAACGCCTCAACCAGGTAAGGCATCAGGATGCGGTTAACCAGGAATCCGGGAGAACTCTTTACCGGCAACGGTAATTTGCCAATGTGCTGTGTGAATGCAATCGCGTGCTGCACAGTTTCCTCCGAGGAAGAAGCGGTCTGGACGATCTCCACCAGCGGCATCATTGCAACCGGGTTGAAAAAATGAATGCCGACCAGGCGATCAGGCTCTTTTAGCACGGTCGCCAGGGTTTCCAACGGGATGCTCGAGGTGTTGGTCGCGAGCACGGCACCGGGCTTCATGCGTGGTTCGATGTCCTTGTATATTGCCTGCTTGGCATCAATATCCTCAAAAATAGCCTCGATCACGACATCGGCCCTGGCGACGCCGTCACCATCGATGTCTGGAATCAAACGATCCAGTGCAGCATTGCGTTCCTGGTTTGTTTTCAGGCGCTTGCCGAACAGCTGATGGGCCCGCTTGAAGGCATTGCTCAAGTACTTTGCTTCGCGGTCCTGCAAGGTCACATTGAAACCACGCAACGCACACCAGGCCGCTATATCCCCACCCATGGTACCCGCTCCGATGATATGCACATGACTTGGATTGAAAGATTTTTTGTCACCGAGTCCCTTTAAGCGCGTTTGCAGGAAGAATACCCGGATTAAACTGCGCACCTTGCTGCCCTGGATCAGACGTGCAACCGAATTGGCTTCTTCTTCCATCATGCGCTTGTTATCGCCGTAAAAATTGGCCCAGACATCGAGAATCGCGTAGGGCGCAGGGTAGTGTTGTCGCGGTACTTTTTTCGCCACCTGCTTTTTCATGTATCCGGCCAACAAGTTACGAATACCGGGTAAAGACAGGACTTTTCCAATAAACGGCATGCTCTGCCGGCCAGGTTGAGTCAAGGCGATGTTGCGCGCGGCGCGTTCAATCTGGCGCTTTGGTTGTGCGCTATCGACTAGTCCTATCGCACGTGCCGCTGATGCAGTCAATGCTCGCCCGGAAAGCATAATTTCTAATGATTTCAGCGGGTTCATCATCGAAGTGGCACGCACGACACCGCCATAAGCCGGATGAATACCGAGCTTTACCTCCGGCAGACCAATGCGTGTGCCCGCGTCATCGAGGGCAACGCGGTAATCGCAGGCGAGGGCAAGTTCGGTACCCCCACCCATGCAAAAACCCTCAATTAAGGCGACAGTCGGGCAGGGCAGTGACTCGATCCGGCTGAACAGGGTCTGCCCGCGCTTTATCATGATCAGGGCTTCCTGCGTAGAAGTAACCTCGAGAAATTCGTTAACATCCGCACCCGCAATAAATCCCTTCGCTTTACCCGAGCGAAAGATTATCGCCCTAGGCGGATTATTGTTGATTTCGTCGAGCAGGCTATCCAGTTGTTCCAGTACCGATACCGAAAGTACATTGGTATCGGTATTATGTTTATCGAGAATCAACCACAGGATTCCATCGTCATCGCAGTGGCTTTGCCAATCGACTATGGTTTCACTCATGACGCACTCCTTTCGATCAACATCGCGCCGCCCTGACCGCCACCGATGCATAAAGATGCAACGCCGGTGCTCGCATTTTTCTGTTCCAGTACTTTTGCCAGGTGCAGCACGATACGGGCGCCACTGGCACCTACCGGATGACCCAGGCTAACGCCGCCGCCGTGGATATTCAGGCGCTCAGGGGGAATTTCACCGACTGCAGAGCGCAAACCCAGTTGCTGTTTGCAGTAATCCTTGTCATTCAGGGCAGCCAGTACCGCGAGCACCTGGGCGGCAAATGCCTCGTTGATTTCCCAGTAATCGATATCGCCAACCTTGAGGCGTTGTGACTTCAACAACGGTGCAATCGCATGCGCCGGCCCCAGACCCATTTCTGCAGGACTAAGTGCGGCCCATTCGGTACTGACCAGCCTGGCGAGAATCGGTAAATCGTACTTCTTGACCGCAGCTTCACTGGCCAGAACCAAAGCAGCGGCACCATCGGTAATCTGTGCGCTGTTACCCGGGGTCACAAGTCCATAGGGTTTATCGAAAGCAGGGCGCAATCTGCCGAGTTTTTCCAGGGTTGAGTCTGGTCTTACACCGTCGTCAAGATCGTAAACTTTGCCGCGCGAGTCGAAAATAGGTACGACTTCGGATAGTTCGTTATCCTGCTGTGCCTGGTGCAGTTTTAAATGGCTTTCCAGCGCAAATTGATCCATCTGCGCGCGCGTAATGCCAAACCGATAGGCGATCTGTTCGGCAGTCTGACCCATATTCAGGCCGACGACCGGGTCGGTTAAACCTTTCAACAGCGCAATAACTGGCGCCAGCAGGCGTGGGCTGAATCTTCCCAAAACCTTGAATTTCTGGCCGATCGATTTTGCTCCCCACCAGTCGGCCAGCCAGTTCACCATTTTCGGGTGAAACAGCAATGGCGCCTGGCTCATCGCCTCGATGCCACCGGCCAGAACCAGGTCAGAGCGTCCCGAGGCGATCGACATTGCAGCATTATCGAGCGCCTGCATGCCCGATGCGCAATTTCGGTGCACCGTGTAAGCGGGAACCTGGTCACCACATCCGAGTCGTAACGCGACGATACGCGCAATATTGGCTTCATCCGGACCCGGCATCGTAGAGCCGAATATCACCTCGTCGAACTCGGTAGCCGCAAACGGCATGCGCAGTAGTAATGACCTGGCGGCATAAATACCGAGGTCTGTGTGTTTGAATGGTCCCGGCCTTCCACGTGCTTTCAGGAACGGCGTGCGATTACCGTCAACCAGGTATACGGGTTTTGAATATTTCTTGTTGGTAGCTGCCATTTGTTGTCTCGGCTTGGCGAATGGTAAGTCTATATCTTAAGGTGAGGATCATAAACCATGATTTAACCTAGTAAATTGAAACTATTGACCGCTATAAATGCCGAAGACCCATACAGTGCCGTTCTGCCGGCATCCTGTTTAGTGCGCATAATGTATATTATGTAAAGTTGAAAATATGTCTGACTAATACAACCCCCACTTTCTGGTTAGCGTGTGACCTACGCGCACGAGTATTCGTTTTTAAACCGAACAAACCAGAAACCGTCTTTATAATTATTGAATTCCCAAAGTCGTTTATTTGTGCTTAATCAGAACGGTAAATATATTTAAATTCAAAAGCTTACGACAACTACCTAATATATTTATTTAACTTCCCTGCAATCCAATCCATAGTTAAAAATCTTGTAGCACTTTATTATCTCTACCCGCGCAAGTATTCATTTTTTGGATCGAACAAAGGTGCTGAATATAGCCTTGCCGGAATCAACTCACCGAGGATTTCAATTTCAACCTCGCGACCCTCTTCGACCAGCGCCACGGGCAGAAATCCAAATGCGATACTTTTTTGCGTGAAATGTGAATAACCGCCTGATGTGACATAGCCCACCACTTCATCGTCATGCCAGATTGGCTCCCAGGCAACCGCGTCGGCATCTTTTGCATCCACCACGAAAGTACACAACCGACGCGCTGCCCCTTTATCACGCTCGGCACACGCGGCGGCCTTGCCGATATAATCAGCGTCCTTGTCGTAGTCGACGAAGCGATCGAGTCCAGTTTCCAGCGGTGTATAATCTGGCTTGAATTCACGCATCCAGGAGCCGAACGACTTGTCCAGTCTCAAGCTCATCATCGCGCGCATACCGAATGGCCTCAACCCCAGGTCTGCACCCGCCTGCGTCAGAACCCGGTACAACGCTACTTGCTGCTGCCATGTCACGTAGAGCTCGTAACCGCGGTCACCGGTGTAACTAACCCTTTGCACGATAGCCTGGCACTGACCGACATCGATCTCGCGTATCGACAGGAATGGCATGGCCGCGGTGGATACGTCGCTACGGGTTACACGACCGAGTAACTCCTGTGCCCTTGGGCCTGCTATTTGAAAGCCGATACGCAGCTTGGAAACATTTTTCAGGCACACACCCTTTTCTGGTAAATGCTGCTCGAACCAGCGCATATGGTATGCCTGCGCACCAAATGATGCAGTCACCTGGAATACGTCATCACCCAGGCGTCCTATCGTAAAATCACCGATAATCTTGCCCCCCGGGCTTAACATCGGATTCAGGCTGATTCGACCGACAGCCGGAATTTTGCCGGCCATGATGGTATCGAGATACTGGTGCGCGCCCGGGCCGCTGACTTCATATTTGCCGAAATTATGGACCTCGTTAATACCGACCCCAGCACGCACCGCTCGACACTCTTCACCCACGGTCTCGAAGGCATTAGAACGCCGAAAGCTTGGTATTTCGTAAGGCTCTTCCCCTGCCGGGGCAAAATAATTGACATGCTCCATGCCGTAAGCCGCGCCAAACACGGCATTTTGCTGCTGCCAGATACCGTAGGCGGGCGTGGTGTCGAGTGGTCTTGCCGCGGGTAGCTCTTCATTCGGATACGACACGGTAAAGCGGCGTTGATAATTCTCGGTAACCTTTAAACGGGTATACGAGGGGTTGCAGTAATCGCCAAAACGTGCGACATCCATCGCGAACACATCACGCGAAGGTTCCCCCTCGATCATCCATTCGGCGAGCGTTAAACCAACACCCCCACCCTGGCTGAAACCGGCCATGACCGCGCAGGCAGACCAGTAGTTGCGCAAACCCGGCACCGGGCCTACCAGTGGGTTGCCATCCGGTGCAAAAGTAAAAGGACCGTTGATGATGGTCTTGATGCCGGCCTCTGCCAACACCGGGTAGCGCGTGAAAGCAAATTCCATCGAATCGCCAATGCGATCTAGATTTTCAGTCAGTAACTCGTGACCGAAATCCGAGCGTGTGCCGTCAACAGCCCACGGAACACAATTCTGCTCGTAAAAACCTATCACCAGTCCCTTCCCTTCCTGGCGCAGATAACTCTCCCCTTCCGGGTCCATTACATGCGGTAATTCCGCGTTGCGTTCAAACACTTCGGGGATGTCGTCGGTCGCAAAATACTGGTGTTCCATTGGATGCAGCGGCAGGTAAACGCCTGCCATGGCACCGACTTCGCGCGCCCAAAGGCCGGCTGCATTGACCAGTTGCTCGGCCACGACCGTGCCCTGCTCGGTCACCACTTCCCAACTTCCGTCGGCGCGGGGATTGGTCTCGAGCACAGGATTGCGCAGCATGATTTCGGCACCCTGCATCTGGGCTGCTTTGGCGTAGGCATGGGTCGTTCCCGAGGGATCGAGATGTCCATCCAGCGGATCGTAAAGCGCTCCGAGCACGCCTTCGGTGTTGGTAATGGGGCTAAGCTTGCGAATCTCCTCGGGCGTTACCAGTTCGGTATCGAGGCCCATGTGCCGATGCATCGCGCGCGCAGATTTCAGAAAATCGAGGCGCTCGGGAGATTCCGCCAGGGTAAGACCGCCGACGTGGTGCAAACTGCAGGACTGACCGGTAATCTCCTCGAGTTCACGGTAGAGGCGAATTGTGTATCCCTGCAAGGCGGCCATATTGGTATCGGCGTTAAGTGTATGAAATCCACCCGCGGCATGCCAGGTAGAGCCCGAGGTCAGCTCTGAACGCTCGATCAGGACGATGTCTTTCCAGCCGAGCCTGGTTAAATGGTAGATAACGCTGCAACCGACGACACCGCCGCCAATAACAACAACCTGAGCATGAGAACGCATCGTAATTACCCTAAAACTGAAAAACTACTGTCCTGGTTAACTTCACGCAGGCGCGAATAAAAACCACTCGAAACCGAGCGATCGATGTATTTCAGATGAAAATCGATCGGGTTATTGTCCTGGTTGTTTCCGTTCTGCGTGGCCTCGATGATGTCGGCCATCATTTCACCGGCAATCGGTGCATTCTTGAACTGATTGCCGCTGGTGCCTATTGCCATGTAAAACCCGGGCAGATCAGACTGGTCATAAATTGGAATCCAGTCATCGGTAACATCATACAAGTCCACCACGCCACGCATCTGGTTGGGCACGCCCAGGTTCGGCACGCGCTGACAGACACGTAACACCTGCACCCGCCACTGCTCGGTAAAATCGTGGTTGTAATCGTCTGGGTCGACCCACTCGTGCTTGTCGACGGGCGGATCCTCGCTGCCAATCAGCAGGGCGTCCCCCTGCTCTGGCCTGGTGTACACCCCGATATCGCTATCCGAGGTAACACAGGCGCTTTCACTAACATAGCCGTCAGGTAGCGGCACATGGGCGACTTCCTGGCGTAACGCGCGGGTCTTGACCTTCATCTGTTTTTCGACGTCGGCCATCTGGTTGATTTTGGATGAATGCGGCCCGGCTGCATTGAGCACCACCGGCGCATCGAAAATCTCGCCACTGGTGAGCATGACACCACCGACCTGGCCGCCCTGCTTGCGGATCTCGGAGACTTCGGCGTTATATTTAAAGGATCCACCGACGGCCTCTGCGGCGCGCATAATGTTATGTGTCGCCAGTTGAGGATCGGAAATATAACCGGCTGCATGAAACAATACTGCCCCTGGTAATGGCTCCTGGTTGGCAACACCAAAGTCTGGATCCTCTGGCCTTTTTACCGGATAGAAAGATTCCATGTTCCAGACAGGTAATTTTTGCGTCAGCTGTTGCGGCGTAAACTCGCTGTAGGGTGAATCGAGTTCGTCCATTAACGCCATCGTCGGGCGGCAATAGTCGTTGAGCTCGGTTTTCATGACCATCGAACCGACGTTGTGGTATTCGATCAGGCCACGTTCATCGACATCCTCAGCGCCAAGATATTGCGCCCAGTTCTTCCAGTAGAAATGCGATTCGTAGGCCATTGCCGAACCGTCCAGGGTTGAATAGTAAGGCCGAATAATCGCGCAGGAACCTGAAGTCGAGCCATAACCTGCTGCCGGCAGGCGATCCAGGTTGAGTACCTTCCAGCCCTTGCGTGCGAGCGCCAGAGAAGTGGCACAGCCGATGATGCCGGCGCCGATAATGATTGCATCGTAAGATTTTGACATAACGTTAATCCTTTATTGGATTACTTAATTTCCCCTGTTTATTCATCGCGCAAGCTCCACTTCGCGTCGACGCTCGTTGGCATATTGTTCCAACGACTCGCGTATCGAGCCGTCTATTTCGGGCTCCTGGTAGTCCCTGAGGGCCTGACGATAAACCTTGTTAGCGCGCTGAAAAGCCGTTTGCTCACCGTTTTCGACCCAGGTCTCGAAGTTGCTCCAGTCCGACACAATCGGCTCGTAAAACGCGGTGGTGTAGTTCGCTATGGTATGAGAAGTTCCGAAAAAGTGACCCCCGTGTCCGGCCTCGGTGATGGCTTCCAGCGCCAGGCTCGACTCGTCAACCTGTAGCGGTTTCAGGGTCTCTGCCATCATTTGCAGCATATCGATATCGATAATAAATTTTTCGAACGACGCGCACAGCCCGCCCTCGAGCCATCCCGCGGCATGCTTGATAATCTGGGCGTGCCCCATGACCGCACCCCAGAGCGACATCTGTGACTCCCAGGCCGCCTGGGCATCGACGCAATTCGAAGCATTGGTATTGGACGAACGAAATGGCAGGTTATAACGTCGCGCCAGCTGACCGCTTGCCCACGCGGCGCGGGTGTATTCGGGGGTACCGAATGCCGGCGCACCGCTGCGCATGTCGGCATTTGAGGTAAAGCCACCATAGACCATGGGCGCACCGGGATTGACGATTTGTGACAACGCGATTACGCCTAGCGCTTCGGCATTTTGTTGCGCCAACGCACCCGCGATAGTAATTGGACACATGGCGCCGGACAGCGTAAACGGCGTCACGATTGTTGGTTGCCCGTTCTCGGCCATTTCAATCAAACCATCGAGCATGGGACCGTCAACCCGTAACGGAGAATTGGTATTGACGACGGTGATAATGCTGGGCTCGGATTTCATGGTTTCGCGATCAACACCGCGCGCGATTGCAGTCATCTCGATGCCGTCGTTGACACGCCCTCCCCCGAGGCAGTACAGCGAGAATGAGCGATCGGTCAGGGTCAGCGCGGCCAGCGTCGCGTCGAGATGGCGGGTTTCGGGATGGATATCGATCGGTTCGACCGGGTAACCGCTAAAAAAGTCGATCACGTCGTAACTGTGCCCGAGTCGCAGAAAGTTGCAATAATCTTCGAAGTTCCCGGTACGGCGCCCTCCTTCCAGGTCGGAACTATTGGGCGCACTGGCGACGGTGGTAAAATTCACCGCGTTTCTGCCGATCAGGCGGGTTCGCTCGGGATTAGGTGCATGCAGGGTGAACTCGGACGGTACCGTGGCAAGACGCTGCATCAATCTGTCACGATCGAGGTATACGCGCTGTAAATCCCAGTCGACACGGGCACCATCCTGCTCGTAAAGCGCAAGCGCAGATTCATTCAAAACCTCGAGCCCGATTTCTTCGAGAATACGCATTGAACCATCGTGAATCAGATCGAGCGCCGTTTGATCAAGTGCCTCGATCGGCTGATAGGGATTAAATAATTGCTCGACCTTTGGCTTGACCAACTGATCCGGCGTGACACTGCGTTTACGGGCTCTTCTGCGGGTCATTGAGGGCTCCTTTGATACAGCAGACGATAGTATTTGAGAAATACAGAGCAGTCTAGCCATGACAAGCAGGTTATTTACAAGCAGCTTCGCCTGTGTCGGTAAGCAGGATCGAACGTTAACCAGGAAACTTGCTGAAACCTTACCGGCTGCGTTAAATAGCGGCTATGAGTCCTGGAGCACTAGATGAGACGGGGGTATCCTGAATTTATCGCAAAAGTCTCCAGATCGACTATCGGCTGGTAGTCCTCTAGCGCCACTGGCTCGAACCTGAGCAGGTGAAGCCTGTTGCGAATCGTTTCAGGGATAACAGTAAGCGCCTGATTCAGATTGTTCACCAGCAGCTCCAAATCGGCATCGGGAATACTTGATATCGGGAGCACCAAAGGCAGACCACATGTCTTTACGCTGAAGCCAATGCTACGTACCTGTTCAACTAGTTCCGGCCAGTGATCCTGGATGAGCTGGTAGCTGACACAATCTATGGCAGCGACATCCGCGGTCCCGTCAGCCACCGCCTCCAGGCTATGCAGATGACCACCGGTTTGAACTACCCTGGAAAAGAATGGACCCGAGGGATGGTACTTTGCAATCGCATACCTGAGTACATTCATCCCGCTATTTGAATCCTCGGCATTCATTGCAGCAACTTTTCCCCGGCACTCGTCAAGCGTCTCGATAGTCGAGGTCGCGGCAACGATAAAACGACTTGAATACAGTTTGCCATCGGTTCCAGGCACCTCAAACACCGGCACGCAAAACGGAGTTACCTGGTCTTTTAAATGCTTCATCAACGGGTAGCCACAGGTATGTCCGAAGAATAATCCCGGATCTCGCAGCAGGGACTGGCTCGAATCAAAGCGCAACCCGATCGCTTGATTGCTGCTGGAATCAAGCAGTTCAAAAAATGACATGAACAGCTGTTGCCACGCCCCTGCGAGGTCGTCGCTAAATGCATACATGCCACAGGCGATAAATTTTTTCTTTTCATTGCTCACGGAATACAAAATAACCGGCAACAAAGACAAACTCCAGTCCGATTTGGCTTTCTCCCACTGCTATAGATCGGAGGAGCCGTGTATTTGTCACCCTGACAATTATCGAAAATTCAGACTCAAGTTGATGCAACATCGGCCGATATGGCTGCCATACATTATATTTGTCCAAATAATCTGAATTTTCACAGGAATATACAGATGCAAAATAATATGGCGACACTCGACCATTCGGTTTTGAAACGTATCAGAAACCTGGCGCTATTCAACGACAAGCAGCTCAACAGCCTGGCAGCCAGACTAGAACCAAAAACGGCCACACCAAAGCAGCGCATAATCGGCCTGGGTGATTTGGGTGACTACAGCCTGTACCTGTTGAGCGGCGAAGCCGTCAGCCGCGACGGCGAGGGAAACGAACGCAAGGTTGATGCAGAAAGCGACGATAACTTGCAGCCGATCGCGCATATCCGACCGAGTCTCTATGAAGTCGAGACACTTTCACCAGCGAAATACCTGGAAATCCCCAACGACCTGTTGACCGAGTTGTCTTTGATTGAGGAGCCGGAATCTACCGAAATGGAAGTTGAAATAATTGAGCAATCAGAAGCAGCCAATCAACTTACCGTCAGTCTCTGTATGGATATCAGCAGCGGCAGTATTTCACTACCGACATTGCCGGATATTGTGCAAAAGATTCAAAAGGTATTTGCCGACGACAATTACGATGTAGCCAAGGTCACCGGGCTTATCCAGTCTGATCCTTCAATAACTGCCAAGTTACTGAAAACGGCCAACAGTGCATTATATCGCGGCAGCGAGCCTATCGAGACCCTGCAACAAGCGGTCGTACGCATGGGTATGGATGTAATTAAAAAACAGATCATGATTTACGCGGCCTCTGAATTGTTCCAGTCCAAATCAAACAGTATGCAAAATCGCATGCAGTCGTTGTGGAAAAACTGTCGCAAACTTTCGGCTTTCAGCCGAGTGCTTGCCAGCAGGTCGGGACGCTTCGATCCTGAAATGGCTCAGATGGCAGGATTGATAAGCGACCTGGGGATAATCGCGATACTGGATTACGCGCAGTCGCACAGCGATCTTTATGGCGATGATGATGCGCTCGATCAAACCATTCGTTCACTGCATTCCCAGATCAACGGAATGTTGCTCTACCAATGGAGCCTGGGTGATGAAATCGTTACCGTTGGGGAAGAATCTCGTAAATGGTTTCGCAACCATCGTGACGAAGCCGACCTGTGTGATCTGGTGCTGGTAGCTCGCTACTACAGTCTCCTCGGAACAGCTTCAGAAAAATCTCTGCCGGCGCTTTCAAAAATGCCGGCTTTCCTGAAATTGCAGCTAGAATTCAGTGCAGAAGAAAGTGAAAGCTTTATCGAAGAATCCAAGGCTGAAGTCGCGGCGGTCGAAAGCATGCTTGGATCGATTTAAAAGAGTCGTTTTTACAACACCAGTGTAATGCCCTGGTAAGGTGTCGAGTTGCTCTGCTGCACTATTCGATATTTTGGTTCAAATGAAATAAAGGATGAAAATGCTGGAACCTCTACTTAAGCAGGCAGGTGAGTTACCTTCACTTCCCGAAGTCTATATCAGGGTAACTGAACTGCTTGAAACCGAAAGTTCAACCGGCATAAAAATCGGAGAAGCAGTTCAGTCCGATCCTGCGCTAACCGCCAGAATCCTAAAATTGATCAATAGCGCCTACTACGGATTACAAAATCCAGTTACCTCCATTCCCCAGGCTGTGACTTTGCTGGGTCGTCAACAGTTACGACAAGTCCTGGTGGGTTCTGTATTAGCCGGCGTATTTAAAGATTTTGATATCACCGAGTTTCCGCTAAGGGACTTTTGGCAACATAGTATAAAAACCGCAATTATCGGCAGGCAACTGGCGATGCAAAATGCATGTGTCATCGATCACGAGGCTTTCTTCACGGCCGGGCTATTGCACGATATCGGATGGTTGGTAATCGCCAAGGTAAATCCAGGCTCTTATATCCAAATTGCCGAACTTGCAAAAACAGAGAACAAGGATGTCATCCAGGTCGAAACTGAAAAACTGGGGGTTTCGCATATCGATGTCGGGGTTGCATTATTAGATAAATGGGGCATTCCAGGACTGATTACCCAATGCGTCAAAAGACATCACGATACCGATCACAATGGGCAAATAGCCGTCGAAACCAGCATTGTATTCCTGGCGAATAAGTTGAGCCGGCTCGATCTGAGCAATATCGATGAAGACGAAGATGAAGAGGAAGACGATATGGTTGCGGATATCCTGTCGACAATACCGAACTGGGAAAAATCGAAGTGCACATTGGAGCAAATCACCATTGCCTGCCGCCTTGCCGACGAACAATGGCTGGAGGTCATGGAGTCACTGGGAATGGTTGACCTGGATATCGACGAAGATTTAGAGGAAACCTACCTGTTCAATACCGATATGGAAAGACTGTAAAAAGATTGGTGTAACTGATTATTATTCCCCACCACGTAATCGGGTAATAAGAAAAATTCCCCAGCCTTTGCCAGCAAACCTCCTAAAACATCATGAAAAAATGGTGCTTTTTAGCCCCTACAGTCGGACAAAATAACCACCTGGCTAGCATTAACTTCTGATTAAGGACGTTAAAGTAGGGCATCCCACTGCTGACTTTCTCATAGAAAATTTCAGTAGGAAACGATCCCGAAGTAACAAATTAAGCGATTCAATATTTAACCCATACAGGGGATGTAGTTGTTTTAGCGGATTGCTATCATTTTACAGGTATTAATGCGGATGCGCTGTATTGAAATTGGGACCTTAGTTAGGTGATTCAATTTTGGCAGAATCAAATAATGATGAGCAACGAAATAACATTTCCGGAAATAGGAAAAACCGATAACACTGATGCTACTGACAATAGCTTGATTACTGATTTTACCCAGGTAGTTAGCTGTGTGGTCGGTAAAGATCGGGCCGAACGTAGACAGCAGAAAATACGAGATGAACTTGTTCGCCAATACTTTGGTACTGATCGCAGTCAAGTTTCCTCTTTAAAGTCCTCGTTTAAAAAACTATTCGGGCTTAATTAGTTAACCGGGTCTAATCCTGGGCCATTAAATTTTATTCCATTCCACCCTCCCCGGCCAAAAGCACTGCAGACTTGCTTATTGCTTAAACATTTCTATCCCGCATGCAGAGATTGATTGCGGGTTGCCACTAACAGAAAACGGTCGTTAGCAAATTCCCGCTAATAGATCGTGAATCAATAATTGACAAAAAATCCACCACCACGGAGAGTGTCTCCAGATAGATTTCGGCAGAAGTTTTTGGAGATATCACATGCGCGCTTATGAAATAGTATCAGACGGCGGTGTCGATGCACTTGCCCTTAGCGAGAGGCAATCGCCGCAACCGGGGACAGGTGAAATACTTGTTAGCCTGCGTGCCTCATCAATAAATTATCGCGATCTCTCGACAATAGAAGACCCTATTCCGCGAGGTATCGAGTTCCCGCGGATCCCGAATTCTGACGGTGCTGGTGAGGTTATCGGTGTCGGAGCAGGGGTATCCAGGTTTGAAATCGGAGACCGGGTTGCTGGCTGTTTCTTCCAGAACTGGTCTGATGGTCGAATATCAGCGGAAGCCATGGCAAGTGCAATGGGCGGTACCGTCGACGGTGTCCTCGCCGAACAGATAGTATTAAGCGAGGCTGGTGCAGTGCATTTTCCAGCCCATATGTCTTTTGAAGAAGCGTCGACGCTTCCTTGTGCCGGGTTGACGGCCTGGAACTGCCTGGTTGAACAAGGTGGCCTTAAGGCCGGCAATACGGCACTATTTCTCGGCACTGGTGGCGTATCAATAGTCGGTTTGCAGATTGCAAAAATGATGGGTGCGCGGGCAATAATTACTTCATCCAGTGATGAAAAATTGAAGCGAGCTAAAGATCTTGGCGCAGATGAATTGATCAACTATCGACAGAATCCTGATTGGGAAGCCCAAGTTCTCGAAATGACCAATGGCACCGGCGTCGATGTGACCCTTGAAACCGGGGGTGGCGGGACCCTAGAAAAGACAATGGAGGCTACCCGGATTGGCGGTACTATCAGTTTGATCGGAGTTCTGACAGCCGGCGCGATTAATCCCACTACGGTGATGCGGAAATCAATTCGCCTGCAAGGCGTCTACGTTGGCAACCGGCGGATGTTCGAAGACATGAACGCAGCATTCGCCCTGAACCAGATACACCCGGTTATTGATCGGGTTTTTGATTTTGATGAGGCACGTTCTGCCTATCACGCAATGCGTGCAGCAGGGCATTTCGGAAAACTGGTAGTAAAGGTTTAAGCATCCCGGGTGCAATTTTTGAGTCCGAGCTCATCCGGTTTTAACTAGCAACCTCGTAAAACCTTCGATTTTGAGATAGTGGCAGAGAGATTTATCGCATCTGTTGCATCGACCGGTTGAGATGGCAGCCGAACTAAACAATATTCCGATAAAACCTGGTTTTAATCCGATACTTCTGGGGTTTCAAGAAACAAACCATGTTCTAAATCCCCGCATACTGGTTAAAATATGTGAATTGAACCGATTCGCGGCCATGTTTACGAGGACAATACGCTAGTGCCCCACTCTACTTACCTGCCCGAAAAGATGGGTTCGGCAACAGTCGAGCCGACTGGTCGTTTTGAAGCTGGCTCGTTTCAGGAATTCACGCTCACTTATACCGCGGGTTATTTCGGAATCGACGATACCGGATCCCTAAAAATTGTGCATCGTTTTGCGTCAGACATGGGCAAACCACAGTTTGACAAGCCCGACGGTACCAATTATGTCACTGCCGAAGCCACCAACGGGGCCGTTTTACATATCGAGTACGATATGAAGCGAAACATCCGTCCCTGGGATAAAACGCTTTACATCAAGGTAGTAAGGGGATTCCTGCGCGAGGGTGATCAGATCATTGTGCGTTTCGGTGATCGACGCGAAGGCTCACCCGGCATGCGTATCCAGACCTTTTGTGAAAAAACCTTCGAATTCAAGGTGCTGGTCGACGCAATAGCAACTTACAACTATGTTGAACTGCCACATCAGCCCGAGATCGAGATCGTGCCTGGTCCACCGGTCCTCTATAAAGCGATATTACCGACGATGCAGCAACAACAGAAAAGTTTTCGGCTTTGTCTCAAGGGCGAAGACCGCTGGGGTAATCCCTCGAATCTTTGTGACCTGGAACTGAGGTTACGCGCCAACATAATCGTCCAGGGACTGCCTGAATCGATCACGCTTGAAAAAGGGAAATTCACTCGAATCATCGAAGACCTGAGTGTTGCCGAGGCTGGAGATTTGATCATCGAGTTGATCGATAGCGATGATAACTTGCTCGCCAGGTCGAATCCCTGTCGATTTATCGCTGATTCCGATTTACTACCCTACTGGGGTGACCTGCATGGCCAGTCGGAAGAAACCATCGGTACCAATTCGGCGCGCGATTTCTACGAGTTTGCGCGCGACAAGGCATTCCTCGATATTTGCGTGCACCAGGGGAATGACTTTCAAATTACCAATGAATTCTGGCGATGGCTTAACGAACTCTCCGCGGAATTTACCGTGGATGGGCGTTTCATCGTGTTTCCCGGCTGGGAATGGTCGGGCAATACCGGGCTCGGGGGCGACAGGAATGTACTGCACATGCACGAAGGCCGACAGATACATCGGTCCTCGCATGCGCTGGTCGATGATTTGTCCGATGTCGAAAGCGATGCAACTTCGGCTGGCGATTTATTCGAGGCGTTAAAAGACGAAGACTGCACCGTGTTCGCACATATCGGCGGACGTTATGCCGATATCAAGGTTGCCCACGACCAGCGCATCGAAAAAGGCGTCGAAGTACATTCGGCCTGGGGTACCTTCGAATGGCTGATTCAAGACGCTTTTGAGCAGGGTTACCGCGTCGGTATCCTTTCTAACTCCGATGGGCACAAGGGCCGCCCCGGCGCATCTCACCCGGGCTCTACCAGTTTTGGCGCCTACGGCGGGCTGACCTGTGTGCTGGCACCCGACTTTACCCGCGCGGGTATAATGCAAGGCTTACGTAAACGGCATCATTACGGCACTACTGGCAGTCGAGTCATTCTCGACACTCGGATTGAGTTCGCCCAGCAGGCCGAACTCTTCTCCGATGATCCGAGGCTGGGTGACGTCAGCTCTGAAATGGTGCGCGAGGCGATGATGGGTGACATCCTGAAAACATCAGAGGACAGCGTAAAGTTTAAAATTGACGTTCACAGCACAGCACCCATCGAGCGCATCGATATCCGTAACGGGCTCGATACGCTGGAAGTATTTCGACCCTATACCGAGGCCGAGCTCGGACGTCGCATCCGTGTCATCTGGGAGGGCTCCGAGTATCGCGGCCGCGGTCGCGAAACCATCTGGGACGGTCATGCGGAACTGAGCGGTAACATCTTTGAGTCGGTAACGCCGATCAATCGTTACAATCTGGATCGACGCTTTGAAAAGACCGCTGCCGATCGCGTTGAATGGAGCGCGCTCACAACAGGTGGATTCGGTGGCTTTGAGGCGATATTACAAGAACGAGATTCAGGTACATTGCACATCGATACCGCTCTGATCCAGCAGGAGATCGAGATTAGAGATATTGGACGAGATGAATTAATTTTTGCTAACGGCGGCATCGAGCGTCGGATACGGGTGTTCCGGTTACCCGATAATAACCCGCATAGCGCGATCAAAATCGAACGCAATATCGAATTGGTAACGCGACGCGACAATCCACTTTATGTCCGGGTAACGCATGAGGATGGTCACTACACCTGGTCCAGTCCGATTTACCTGATTCGTTAACGATGATTGACCGCAGTATCTCGTCCCAGACCAGGCAAAAGAGTTTGTTTTACATTGATTAAGCTGTCTCCCCAGCTGTTGTGGCATTAAATCGGGAGAACCCGTGTTATTGACGTTATTTGTGCTATTTTTAATAGGTTCCAAACCACTAATTTTAATAAATGGCCGAAGTCAACGTTGAATCAATCGAAATCGATCTGGAGCCTTGCGAGGACTTAACCACTACTAATTTCTCGGATAACGAGCAGATTCCTGTCGAACATATCAACTTTGAGCTCGAGCAGGTCAACAAGCTACATGGCGCAAATCGTCACTTCACAATATTCAACGACACCCACCTTTACCAGTCGATCAAAATCAAGCATCAGCGCAAGTACAAGTTCCGTATCGATCTCGCATACCTGGATCCGCGACCCTTTAGAACCCGGGTCAAGGCCTGGAAATGGTTGTACTTATGCCTGGCATTGCTAGGACTCGATGCGGCGTTGATTTTTTCAGGTTGGCTCGATACATTTTCGATCATTTTTTTCGGCGCCTTCACGGCGATTACGGTAGTTGCAATCATGTGCCTGCTGGCATTTTTCTACTATTCGCATGACAAGGTATTTTTCCGTACCCAGTACGGCAAAATAAAACTGGTCGAGCTCATCAACAAGAATCCCGATAACGACAGTTTTCGCAGTTTTATCAATAAATTCATCATGCAGATCAATAAGAGCAAAACTGCCAAGGGGTTAAACCAGAACAAATTCCTGGCGGGAGAATTGCGCGAACTGCGGCGCTTGAAGGACGAAACCATAATCCCTGCCGGATCTTACGAAAAAGCCAAGCAACTGATCTTCAAGCACGAAGCTTTTAACGCCGCCGATCAATAAACGCCTGAAACACCCTATTTCAAACCGGTAATGTCATTACCGGCGCTAAAGTTTGGTGTAAAATATCCAATTTACACGGTTTTCGATTAATGCATTTAGACTCCCTCACCGCGATCTCCCCGATCGACGGCCGTTACGCCGCGAAAACCGAAAGCCTGCGCGGAATATTCAGTGAATATGGACTGATTTATCATCGTTTACTAGTGGAAATACGCTGGTTGCAAACCCTGTCTCGAACTGCCGATATTGATGAAGTACCAGAGTTCTCCGAAGCCGCGAATGCCTTGCTGGAATCTATTATCGAAAACTTCGATCCATCCGAGGCGCAGCGCATCAAGGAGATCGAGCGAACCACGAATCACGATGTCAAGGCGGTGGAGTATTACCTGAAACAGCAGGTAGCGCAAAACCCGGAGCTCAACGCAGTCTCGGAGTTTATTCACTTCGCCTGTACTTCCGAGGATATCAACAACCTATCCCACGCTCTAATGCTGAGATCAGGCCGAGATCAGATCCTGGTACCAATGGCTAACGAGGCGCTCGACATGATAACCCGGCTTGCTCATCAATATGCCGCTGTGCCGATGATGAGTCGTACCCACGGTCAGCCGGCATCGCCGACGACCCTGGGCAAGGAGTTCGCCAATGTAGCTTATCGTATGCGCCGCCAATTGAATCAGATAGAAGCCGTCGAAATACTCGCCAAGCTAAACGGTGCGGTCGGAAACTATAACGCTCATCTAAGCGCCTACCCCGACAACGACTGGCCCACCATCGCTAGGCAGTTCGTCGAATCGATGGGCGTTGGCTGGAATCCCTATACAACGCAAATTGAGCCACATGATTATATTGCCGAGCTTTTCGACGCGCTGGCACGATTTAACACCATCATGATTGATTTCAGTCGCGATATCTGGAGTTACATCTCGATTGGTTACTTCAAGCAAAGGGCTATCGCCGGCGAAGTTGGCTCGTCGACCATGCCGCACAAGGTTAATCCGATTGATTTTGAGAATGCCGAGGGGAATTTCGGCATCGCCAATGCCGTGTTGAATCACCTTGCTCAGAAGCTGCCCGTTTCCCGCTGGCAGCGCGATTTAACGGACTCGACCGTGCTGCGTAATCTTGGCACCGGCATCGGCCACACGATCATCGCGCTGGATTCGCTGAAAAGAGGTATCGACAAGCTCGAAGTCAATGCCGATGCAATTGCCGCCGACCTCGAACATAACTGGGAAGTGCTTGCCGAACCCATCCAGACCGTGATGCGCCGTTACGGTATCGAACAACCATACGAAAAACTCAAGGCGCTCACCCGCGGACAAAAGATCGACGCCGAGGCGATACGCCAATTTGTCGAAGCGCTCGAAATACCTGATTCCGCCAAGCAGGAATTGATCAAGCTGACCCCATCTGCCTATATCGGCAATGCCGCAGAGCAAGCAAAGAACATCTAGTTCACCATGTGGCAACTACAGGATTTTGACAGCGCAGAATTCATCAGTCGCTACTGGCAAAAGCAGCCCTGTGTATTGCGTAACGCATTTTTAAACCTGGAAGAAATGCTGGAACAGTTGGTGACCCCAGAGGAACTCGCCGGGCTTGCCTGTGAAGAAGATGTTCATGCTCGCCTGGTCATTGAAAAGGACGGTACCAGTCCCTGGCAACTGCGCTATGGCCCCTTTGAAGAGCAAGATTTTCTGAATCTGCCAGAAACAAACTACTCATTACTGGTATCGGAATGCGAGAAATGGTTTCCAGAGCTGACCGATCTGCTCGACCAGTTCCGTTTTATTCCCGACTGGCGCATCGATGATTTGATGATCAGTTATGCCCCGGCCCATGGATCGGTAGGCCCTCATGTCGACGAATACGACGTTTTTCTATTGCAGGCAATGGGATCGCGGCGCTGGCTATTCTGCGATACACCTGGCGAGCAATCTCAATTGATTCCCGACCTCGAATTGGCAATTCTGCAGGAATTTGAACCAGACCAGGATGTCGTCTTAAATCCCGGTGACATGCTCTACCTGCCGCCTGGAATTGCACATCATGGTATCGCGCTCGAGCACTGCATGACCTATTCGATCGGGTTTCGTGCACCCACCTCGAGCAGCATGTTGGAAGCCTTTGCCCTGGAAACAGAACATCTGGGTATCGGCCTCCAGCGCTATCGTGATGCCAATCTTGAACTCGGTCGCCATCACGCAGAAATTACCGACGCCGAAATTGATCGTTTACGAACCCTTGCTAGCGAGCTATTACAACAATCAAACCAGGTATGGCAGGATGCCGTCGGGAAAATGCTCTCCGATAGTGCGGTTGCGCTACCGCCTGATGACGATCAACCGGTTTACGTGTCTGACTTACTATCCTGTGCCTGGTTACGGCATCCGGAAACACGCATGTTTTATCATCAGTCCGAACAAACGATCTCTTTTTACTATAATGGAAGGGTTAGTGTACTACCGCGTAGCGATGAAATGCTCGATCGGCTGCAGCAATTATGCACAAACCGGGAATGGTCGGTCTCGCTGATCAATGAATGCCTCGAAATCGAGTCTATGGAGGCCCTGCTGATCGAGCTTGCATCGAACCATGCAATCATACCAATTAACGACTAAATATATATTTAAATTCAATAAGTTATGAGTGAAAGTTCAAGCATATTATTAGATGGTCGTCAAGACTGCCAGGAAGCGGCGAAAATCCTTATTCTCGGATCTGTTGGGCGTGTCTACCTGGTCACCCAGCGACTCGAATCCGAGCTCTATAATGACGTGGAGATTTACGATCACCTGTCACACCTGGCCACCAACAATCGCCATACCGATATCCGTATCATTACCCATGATACCCGCGTCGCGGGTAACCAGGGCCATTACCTGATTCAACTCGCACAAAGGTTACCCACGTTTGCCCAGATTCGCACCACCGTTACCCAGGCACACCGGAACTTCAGGGAAAGCTGGCTCATTGCCGATGACGGCGCCTATATGCGTATTCGCAATCCCGAACGCTATGAAGGCTACTACGAGATCGACAATAAGCTTGAATGCAGGACCTACTACGATGATTTCATGGACATGTGGGAAACCTGTGAGCAGGACCAGAACACTCGACGGCTTAGTCTCTGAATAATGCCGGGCTAATCAATGGCAAAGCCCTTTTTCGCCAGCCATTCACGGTTAAACAGACTCGATCGATACTTGCCGCCGCCGTCACATAGCACGGTCACAATGGTGTGTCCCGGACCGAGCTTGCGGGCGACTTCAATCGCACCGCAAACATTGACACCGGTACTCGAGCCAAAAAACCAACCTTCTTCACGCAGCAATCGATAGACCATGCTAACGGCATCCTGATCGGTGATCTGTAACGCCCAATCGATTCTGGCACCGGCCAAGTTGTCGGTGATGCGACTGTTCCCTATGCCCTCGGTAATGGACGTTCCATCACTCATGGTTACTGTACCGGTTGTAACAAAGTTATAGAGCGCACTGCCTATGCAGTCGAGCAGTATCAGCTGGATATCTTCTCTCTTTTGCTTGAGATACTTTGATACCCCCGCGATGGTGCCACCGGTGCCGACCGCGCAGACGAAGGCATCCACCCTGCCCTCGGTCTGTTTCCATATTTCGGGCCCGGTCGACTCGTAATGGGCGAGTCGGTTAGCAGTGTTGTCAAACTGGTTTACCCAAACCGCCGTATCGAGCGACTCGGCGTAACGTTTGGCCTGCTTCTGGTAGTTCATCTCGTTAGCGTAAGGTACCGTGGGAACCACGCGCACTTCGGCTCCGAGCGTTTCCAGGATATCGACCTTTTCCCGGGACTGGTTGTCAGGCATATAGATGAGGCTGGAATAACCACGAGCGTTGCAGATATGCGCAAGACCGATACCGGTATTGCCGGCCGTACCCTCAACTATGGTAGCGCCTGGTTGTAATCTGCCAATGCGCTCGGCTTCTCGGATCATCCACCAGGCGGCGCGATCCTTGACCGACCCACCGGGATTCATGAATTCTGCCTTGCCCAGAATCTCGCAACCGGTCGCCTCCGAGGCCGCTTGTAAACGAATAAGCGGCGTATTACCTATCGCTTCGACAAAGCCGTCACACACACCCATGGGCTTTTCCGTTCCATCACAGTTAAGGCAGCATAAACATTTACGGTTTACTTGCCCAGTTGTCGTCCGTTTAATATTCGACCGGGGTCGGCCTGGGTAGCGGTAGCCCGAGCTCCAATATAACCTGGCGCAGGCGGTCGGGGTAGTCGGTGATAATACCATCGACTCCCATTGCGATAAGTTCACGCATACGTCCGGTTTCATTCACAGTCCAGACGTTTACCGATAAACCGAGTTGATGCGCAAGATCTATGGCATCGGCGTCGACTTCCTTGTGGTAGGAGGACCAGATGTCACCCCCGGCAGCCTTGATAGCACGGACAGCACTCCCGTTGAAATCATCCACATCAAGTCCGTTTAACCATGGCGATGGCCCCGGAATACTTGTTTGCAGATTACTCAGCCAGCTCTGGTTGGCGGTCAGATAAGAGGTTGTGATTTCAGGCGCCAAATCCTGGATTTCCTGCAGTGCACGCCAGTCAAACGATTGCAGCATAATGCGGTCTTCCATTTTGTATCCGCGTACCACATCGATAACCGCTCGAGCAAACTTTTTCGGGGGCCATGTCAGATCCGGCCTTTCGGGATAGATCTTTATCTCGATATTAAATCGCACCGCTTGATTGCCGGACTTGTTAACGAGATCGAATACTTCACCTAATGTCGGCACCGATGTGCCATCAACGGCCTGTTGCCCGGGATAATGCTGCGCGTACTTGCTACCTGGATTCAGGCGCCCGACATCATAGGTTTTTACCTTTGCCAAGGTCATCGAATGAATACTGGGGCTACTCTGCTGCAACCATTCTCCTTTGCCATTTCGTGTAAGCTCCGGCTCGAACCGCGGATTATGCATAACCACAACCTCTGAATCCCCGGTGAGCGCGAGATCCAGCTCAAGGGTAGTCACGCCAATAGCGAGCGCTTTCGCAAATCCGGGTAGAGTATTCTCCGGCATCAAGCCGCGCGCACCTCTATGCCCCTGCAGGTCGAAGCCCTGGGCGGCGCTCGTTATTCCAATCAATACCATAACGAAGCCGCCTTTTGCGACATTTACAAACCAGTTTCCATTTCGAATTAACACCATTAGCCCCGGTATTACTGGTTATTGCGATCAGCCAACTGCGCCGCAAATGCTTTGACCTCGTCGAGATCCGAACTGCGTCGCATTGGCGGTAAGCTATCAAGCATACCCTTGCCATAGGATTTCGTATTGAGGCGATTATCGCATAGCGCCACTATTCCGCGGTCAGCAACATCACGAATCAGACGTCCCACCCCCTGGCGCAGGCTGATGGTGGCTTCAGGAATCTGTACTTCGAAGAAGGCATTTCCACCTTTCTGATTGATCTGCTGTATCCGTTTTCGATACACGGGATCGTTAGGTGACTTGAATGGCAGCTTGTCAATAATCACGCAACGCAGCTGGTCACCCTTAACATCTACGCCCTCCCAGAAACTGCTGGTCCCCAGTAATATCGGATTTTCAATCTTGATAAACTGCTGCAAAAGCTCATTGCGTTGCAATTCCCCCTGAACCAGTAGCGGATAGGCGACATGTGAACGCAGGTAATCTGCGGTCCAGGTCAACATGCGATAACTGGTAAACAGGATGAAACAACGACCCTCGGTGGCCTCTATAAGCTCAAGACATAACTCGCCGAAGATCGCCGCGTAACGATCATCGGACGGATCGGGTAAATGCGTCGGCAGGTAAAGCATCGCCTGTTGCGAGTAATCGAAAGGACTGTCAAAACTGGTACTGTCAAACCCTTCCAGACCCAGGCGCTCAGAATAAAATCGAAAAGACTGCTGCGAGCTTAGCGTGGCAGAGGTGAAAATCACAGATGCGAACGCTGCCGTATCGAGTTGTTGGCGGAACTCGGCCGCCACCTCCAGCGGCGATTGCACCAGGCGAAAACTGCGCTCGTTTAACTCATACCAGCTGATCCGATTATCGGCCGGTTCAAGAAAACTGGCCAGGTTAAGTCTGAGCGTTTGTAATCGGCGATGGCACATGGCGAGCTCCTTGCCGCGACTGATCATCGGTTCGAGTTCGCCATCGAGTGCTTCGATCGATTGTCGCAGCAATGTTACAGCCTCATGAATCGCGGGTGCATTCTGGATTCGCTCCCATTCCGCTTTTTGCGCAAATGGGCGCAGGGCCAGCCTTAAATCGGCAGCAGCTTTGTTCAACCTATCGCTACGCTTCTTTAGGACTTTCGATTCTGCTGCTTCGGCTACTTCGGCATCTGTGATATCTCGGCAAAGGATATCGATCTGCCGCATCGTGATTTGTTGGCCGTAAAAGTTTCCTGCGATATCGGGAAGTTGGTGCGCTTCGTCGAATATAAGTACATCGGCATCGGGCAAAAGTTCACCGAAACCATCTTCCTTCAGCGCCAGGTCGGAAAAATAAAGATGATGGTTGATTACCAGTATGTCTGCATCCATCGCGCGTTTGCGGGCCTTGAGCACGAAGCATTGATCAATTTCTGGACACTCACCGCCGAGGCAGTTATCCGCGTTCGAAGTCGCGTAATACCAGAGGCTGTCGTTTTCGGGGATATCAGCGAATTCAGCGATATCGCCACTGTCACTAAGTTCTGCCCATCCATCGATTGCACGAAATATCGCAGCCATTTCGCGGCTTTTAAAACGATCCTCGGCACGATATTTGTTTAAACGGTGCGGGCAGCAGTAATTACTGCGGCCTTTCAACAGGGCAACCTTCCTGGCGCTGACGATGGCTTTGCGGATTAACGGAATGTCCTTTTGGAAAAGCTGGTCCTGCAGGTTGCGAGTACCGGTTGAAATCACCACCTTGGCGTCGCTCAGAAAAGCCGGCACCAGGTAGGCAAATGATTTGCCTATGCCGGTACTTGCTTCGATAATCCGCGACTCGCCGAGCGCGATGGCTTCGTCAATTAGTTGAGCCATACCGAGCTGACTCGAGCGTGGCTGGAAATCGTTGATAGTTTCACCAATGATACCGTCACTGCCAAGCACCGATTCCACGTTCAGTTCAGCTGCAAGTTCCCCCATGTCTAGTGCTCTTTCAACACTAGCCTTGCTGACACTTTGGCTTGAGCCTGTCATTTGCAGAAATCAGTGCATCATCGAATACGCCGTAGCTGTTCGAACGTTCGATCATGGCCAGGCAGCGGTCATACTGAGCATCGCGCCAATAGGTTTGTGCCAGGTAGTGCCAACTCCAGGCATTGCGAGGTTGAATCTTGATCGCGCGTTGCAAATAATCGATCGCCAGTTGGATCTGTTCTTCGCCAAGCGCGGCGAGCGCCTGGTTCTGCAGTTCGGTGACCGGCCGGGCTTCGGCCATGCTGACTTCAATATCGTCCTGGTAGCGATTACTCGGTATCTCGGAGACGGTGCATGCACCGACAATCGACAACAGTGCTAGAGTCGCAAGACGATAAAACAAACGTAAAAGAGATGTTACTGACATCGGGATCGTGCTTTCGGTATCCGATCATTGGGAAACGGTAACAATACACTAATCGCACAGGATTTTCGGGTAATTCCGCCGTTGGCCGGGTTGATATGACGCCAACTGAGACTCTCGTCCCGGCTTATCTTGAATGACTCGAATCCCTGTAGCTCCATGATGTCCGACCACAACTTCAATGCGCCTGATGAACCGGTTAAATTTATCGGGCCGTTATCATCCCGACCCAGCCATACCACCGTCAGCAGGCGGCTCGAAAATCCGGCAAACCAGGAATCACGTGCCTCGTTGGTGGTACCGGTCTTACCAGCCAGCGTCTGCGATGGAAATCGTTCGGACAGATACCCGGCGGTGCCGTTCTCAGCGACCCCTATCATGGCACGCTGCACCTGGATCATGCCTGCCTGGTCAAACAACTTGAGTGATTCCAGCGGCACTCTTTCGAGGGTCTGATTCTCCTGGTCGGTAACGCTGCGTATAGTTGTCAATGGTGTGAAGTAGCCATTGTTGGCAATGACCTGGTACATTTGGGCGACTTCGTAAGCGGACATCGACGTGGTGCCAAGTAGCATGGAGGGGTAAATCACGTCGTGTTTTAGCAGATTGATCCTGGCCAGGTTGTGCGCTAGCGCCTCGAGACCACCCGCCACTCCGAGATGGACGAAAGGCAGGTTGTAAGATCGTATAAACGCTTCGTAAAGGCTCATTTCGCCATGCAGTTCGCGATCAAAATTTCGCGGCTCCCAGATATTCCCGTCCGACTGCTGAATGCGGATGGGCTCATCCTTTACCCTGCTTGCAAGCGTTAATCCATCGCCTAGCAGGCTATAAAGCAGTAACGGTTTAATCAACGAACCAATTGGGCGCTGCGCCATAAGCGCGCGGTTAAATCCCGGGTAGTCGGTTACCCGATCGCCGATCAGGGCCTGGATATCACCATTGAGGTAATCGGCGATAATAACCGAAGCCTGCAACTCAGGTTGATCAAAACGGCCAAGGCCACGCGCCAACCCAAGCTCCAGGTTACGCTGTAGTAACGGGTCGAAAGCGGTGAACACGCGCAGGCCGCGCCGCGATAATTCTGCGTTGGAATAACTTGTCTGCAACTGACGTTTAACCAGGTCGAGATAAGCCGGAAAAGGGTTGACGCCCGGCAGACGTCCGACAATGCCGAGTGGTGCGGATACCGCGTTTGCATATTCCGCCTGGTCGAGCAATTCCTGCTCGAACATAATCTTGAGCACGAGGTTACGTCGAGACAAAGCATTGTCAGGAGACGTAAACGGGTTATAAAGCGAAGGCCCCTTGACCATACCTACCAGCAAAGCCAGGTGCTGTGTTTCGAGGCTATCAACACTGCGCCGAAATAACATGCGACTGGCCTGGGCGAAACCGTGAATGGCAATGCGCTTTTGCTGCAGCAGGAAAACTTCGTTGATATAAGCGGTAATAATCGCCTGTTTACTGAAGCGCAGCTCCAGTATCAGCGCCATGAAAGCCTCGTTGATCTTCCGTAAAAGTGTTTTTTCCGGGGTCAGGAACAGGTTTTTTGCCAACTGTTGGGTAATGGTGCTACCGCCTTGTACCGCTTTACCGGCCTTCAAATTCACCAGCATTGCTCGCATGATCGCCATCGGGCTCAGCCCCGAATGTTCAAAAAACTCACGATCTTCAACCGCGATAAGCGCTTCGATCAAACGCTGCGGAACCTCGTCTTCGGCCAGCAACAATCGGTCCTCGTCATTGTCCGGGTAGTAACTGCCCAGGATAACCGGGGGCAAACGGAATATTTCCAGGTCGTCGCTGCTTTTGGAGTCGGTCAGTGCCGAAATCCGGCCCTGAGCGAAAAAGACCTGCACCAGTCTGGCTCCCTGGAATTGACTGCCGAATTCAAATGGGCGGGTATTCAGTTCGAGCGACTCGCCCAGCAATCGATACTGTCCAGGCAGGGGTTCGGATTCAACTGCGAGGTAACTTGATAACTCTAACTCATAGATCAGTAGGTCTCGCGTTAATACCAGGCCAGGATAAAGTTCCTGCGCCCTGGCAAAGACCCGTGAAGGCAATGCCCAGGTATCGTCTTCAAAACGGCCGTTAATTAAGTGATTCAGGTATCCGAGATAGATAGCAAACGCCGCAAACAGAACCAGTGCCACAATCGAGAGATACTTTCTCCTATGCGGGGGCCTGGTGGATTTCGACTTTTTGCGTTTTGATTTGGGTGGCATCGATGTGCCGCTTCAGCTCCGCGACTATCCAGGATTCCGTTTAGCTTTGACCGCATCAGCAAGTTCATGCAGCAATTTCTCGGAATCTTCCCATCCAATACAGGCATCGGTAATACTTTGGCCATAAGTCAGTTCAGCGCCTGCCGTAAAATCCTGCCGCCCTTCTACGAGGTGTGATTCAATCATGAGACCAAAGATATTGTCCTGGCCGGTTTTGATTTGATGAATGATGTCACGGCAGACTTCAATCTGCTTGAGAAACTGCTTTTGACTATTGGCATGGCTGGTGTCGATCATCAGGCGCGGATTCAGCCCGGATGATTCAAGCTTTGCGGTCACACCGGCAACGCTGACACGATCATAATTGGGGCGATCGCTGCCACCTCGTAAAATAACATGGGAGTAGTCATTGCCGGCGGTCGTGAAAATAGCCGAATGTCCTTGCAGTGTAATCGAGATGAAATGGTGTGAGCCCTGGGCAGCGCGCATTGCGTCTATCGCAACCTGCACCCCACCATCAGTACCATTTTTAAATCCTACCGGGCAGGAAAGGCCCGAGGCCAGTTCACGGTGTCCCTGGCTTTCGGTTGTGCGTGCGCCGATAGCGCCCCAGCACACCAGGTCGGAAATGTATTGCGGGCTGATCAGGTCAAGATATTCGTGGCCCGCGGGGACGCCCTTTTCAGCGAGGCTCAGCAAGAGTTCGCGCGCCTTGCGCACGCCCTTGTTGATATGGAAACTGCCGTCCAGATCGGGATCGTTGATCAATCCTTTCCAGCCAACCGTGGTACGGGGTTTCTCAAAGTAAACTCGCATGACGATAATCAATTCGTCCTTGAGTTCATCCATCAGCTTGCGCAAACGATCGGCATATTCATGCGCCGCATCGGTATCGTGAATCGAGCAGGGACCGATTATCACCACCAGGCGATCGTCCTTGCCGTCCAGCACGTCGTAAATTTGTTGACGAGTTTCGGCAACCGTATTCGCGGCCAGCTCCGACAAGGGCAGTTCCTGCATCAGGGCCTCGGGGGTCTGGATTTCCTTGGTGCCGATAATGCGCAGGTCTTTGGTTTGGGGCATGGTCATGTTGGTATCGTTCCGATGCTGCTATCTATTTGAAAAAAGGCGGTATTCTTAACTATTGAAAGCTCAATTGCCAGCAGTAAATGATTCAAGCAAGGTCCTGGTCTGCTTTGCCCTCAGGCGTGGGCCGAACTGGGTAACAATCTTTGCTGAAGCCAGTGAAGCAAGGTCCCCGGCCTGGTGAAAACTCATACCCTCGGATAGCCCATATAAAAATGCACCGGCAAACATATCGCCCGCGCCAAGCGTATCGACAGCCTGCACCGGTTTGGGTTGAATTTCGATTAGCGCGACACCGTCGAACAGCAGGGCCCCGTCCTTGCCCCGGGTAATCGCGAAACTGCGCGATAATTTCTTGAACAGCTGCAAGGCTTCATCGAGATTATCAGTTCCGGCCAACTCCATGGCTTCGTCCTCGTTGGCAAACAGCAGGTCGACACGATCACCAATCATAGCCTCGATTGATTCACGAAAAAACTTGACCATGTTAGGGTCCGAGAGCGTCAAAGAGGTTTTGATATCATGGGATTCGGCGATTCGGCGTGCTTCAATGGCAGCATCCCGGGTACTGTCGTCACTCGCCAGGTATCCTTCGATATAGATGTATTCAGACATTTTAATCGCCTCGGTGTCGATGTCATCTGTGTCGAGTTCGGCACTCACCCCGAGGAAGGTATTCATGGTGCGGTCGGCATCAGGGGTAACAAACACCAGGCATTTGCCTGTAATCCCGGGCGGGAGTGGCTTGAAATCGAGATTCGAATTGACACCCGAGTCATGCAGATCCCGGGCAAATACCTGCCCGGTCATATCATTTGATACGCGGCAATCAAGATGGGTTCTGGCACCCATTTGCGCGAGCGCAATAATTGTATTCGCCGCCGAACCCCCGCAGGCCATGCTTTCATGCGACTCACCTAGTTGCGCTATCAGGCTGTTTTGTCGCTGTTCATCGATAAGCGTCATGACGCCCTTATCAATATTCAGCTCCACAAGCTTATGGGCTGTGGCGTGATACTCGATGTCGACCAGAGCATTGCCAATCGCGTATACATCAAATTTTTTCATAAATGTCCTTCAATCAGTAGTTTATTCGGGGCAGTTTACCCGTCTTGTCAGCTTGCTAGGATAATCTTTTGATTCCCCGGTGAAAACAAAATTAATCCCGAAATATTCACGGTTTATCCTTTTCAAAGCCGTGAAAAACGTCTATATATATACTTCGCTACTTGTCATAACGGGGGTCTTGATAATGTATCGCATTGAAACTACCGACCCAATTACCGGAAAAACACTGGAGCAATTAATCGACATGCCGTACGTCATTGAAAACGATAATGACGACAGTCTGGTAATTTATTTTGAGTCTGAAATTAACCGCGATTTGTATTTGCAAAACCCAGCAGAACACAGGCTCCAACACTATAAAAAGTATAACGGAAACTGAGTTTGTTCAGCTTGAAAAAAACCACCATCCTGGTGGTTTTTTTTATCCCTCGTGAATAGTTATATTCAATTAATTGTATAAACAAAATTAACTTCATTTATACAACAGAATTGCTACTATGCCCCTCCGAAATGTTAAATAACTCAACTGGAGGCATCATGTCCCTGAAAGGATCCAAAACCGAACAAAACCTGAAAGACGCTTTTGCTGGTGAATCACAGGCTAATCGCCGTTACCTGTATTTTGCCGCCAAGGCCGATGTTGAAGGCTTCAACGACGTGTCAGCGGTGTTTCGCTCTACTGCTGAGGGTGAAACCGGCCATGCGCACGGACACCTCGAGTACCTCGAAGAAGTTGGCGATCCTGCAACCGGTCTGCCGATTGGCAGCACCGAGCAAAATCTGAAGGCTTCAATCGCCGGTGAAACCCACGAATACACCGACATGTATCCGGGTATGGCAAAATCTGCTCGCGATGAAGGTTTTGACGAAATAGCCGACTGGTTTGAAACGCTGGCAAAAGCAGAGCGTTCACACGCTAATCGCTTCCAGAAAGCACTCGATAACCTCGACGCTTAATCCTCCTCGAGATCCGGATCCTTTGGGATCCGGATTTCATTCAAGGTGACACAGATGGCAACTGAATCTCGTGAGGGTAGCCTCGAGGCGCCTACCCGTCATCCGCTCGGTCAAAATGACCCCGGCTTTTACGACGCCGCCGCGCTTTTCGACGAACTCGAGCGTGTCTACGATATTTGCCACGGCTGCCGCCGCTGTGTCAGCCTGTGCAAAGCCTTCCCGACCCTGTTCGACCTGGTCGATGAATCCACGACATTTGAGGTTGACGGCGTCGACAAGGCAGATTACTGGAAAGTTGTCGACCAATGCTATCTCTGCGACCTCTGTTACCTGACCAAGTGTCCTTATGTTCCGCCACATGAATGGAACGTTGACTTTCCGCACCTGATGTTGCGTGCCAAGGCAATCGGTTACAAACAAGGCCGCGCCAAACTGCGGGACAAGCTTGTTACGTCAACCGATCGCATAGGCAGTCTTGCCAGCATCCCTATCGTCGTCAACGTGGTCAATGCCGCCAATAGTAATGAACATACTCGTGCACTACTGGAGTCATCACTTGGGATCGCGGCCGAGGCGCGTTTGCCTAAATACGATAGTAAAACCCTGAGTAAGCGCACCTCCAGCCACAAACCAGCCGAAGTCGAAATCCAGAGCACCGATAAAACTCGTGGCAAGGTCGCTATCTTTGCTACCTGCTATGGCGAATATAACGAACCCCTGCTGGGCGAAGACCTTCTCGCTGTTTTTGAACATAATGGCATACCCACCATGGTGGTGAAGAATACGGTTTGCTGTGGCATGCCAAAACTGGAACTGGGTGATCTTGACGCAGTCGAGAGATTAAAAAATCACAATATACCGCTGCTGGCCAGGTTGGTTAACGAGGGCTGGGACATTATTTCTCCAGTTCCTTCCTGCACCCTGCAGTTCAAGCAGGAATTGCCGCTAATGTTCCCCGAAGATGCAGCGGTGTCAAAGGTGCAGGCAGCATTTTTCGATCCCTTTGAATACCTGGCGCTGCGTAACAAGGCGGGATTGCTAAAAACAGAATTTAAAAACCGTATAGGCAAGATTAGTTATCACGTCGCCTGCCATCAACGGGTGCAACGTATTGGTATGAAAACACGCGACATATTGGCGTTAATACCCGATACCGAAATTGACACAATCGAGCGCTGCTCGGGACACGATGGTACCTACGCGATCAAGCAGGAATTCCACAAGGCGTCGATGAAGATCTGCAAACCCGTGGTCAATCGCGTGCAAAAAGCGGAGCCCGACGCATACGCCAGTGACTGCCCTATGGCCGGCCACCATATTTCCGCCGGGCTCAACGATGGTAGCAGCACCCAGCACCCTATCAGCCTGTTACGACAGGCCTACGGCATTTGATGATGGAAACGACTATGAGTAACCCTATCACTCGCGACGATTTAATGAGCCTGGAACAGTATGCAGAAAAACGCGTTGAGTTCCGTCAACAGGTGTTGTTGCACAAGAAACACCGCCAGGTAGCGCTCGGCCCAAACGCGACCCTCTATTTTGAAGATCGGCTCACCCTGCTCTACCAGATTCAGGAAATGCTGCGCATCGAGAAAGTGTTTGAAGCCGATGGTATCAACGAAGAACTGGAAGCCTATAATCCGTTGGTTCCTAGCGGAAGAAATTTCAAGGCCACATTTATGATCGAGTACCCCGACCCGGTTATTCGCGCGGCACAACTCGAAAAGCTGCTGGGTATAGAGGATCTGCTCTGGATGCAGGTAGGGGATCACGACAAAATCTGGTCAATCGCGGACGAGGATTTAGAGAGAGCCACCGATACCAAGACTTCTGCCGTGCACTTTGTGCGCTTCGAAGTCAGTGATGAAATGGCGCAAGAGTTAATAGCGGGAGCGAAATGGGGAATCGGAGTTCAGCACCCGGTCTACAGCTACGAATTGGATGTTGAAGGCGAAACCCGGATCTCGCTACTAAACGACCTGGATTAAGATTTCCTGCCAAGGCATCGCAATATCCTGGAGAATCAGGTGTTTCGAACCTTCGTGCTTTTGGCTGGGTCAAACAATACTAAGCGAGGTTTCTTGTTAGCGGTTAGATGCTTAATATTGTCGACGGTAACCGGTTTACAGTAGTAATACCCCTGCACCATATCGCAGCGTAGTTGGGATAACAGGGAGTCCTGGTCTGCTGTCTCCACGCCTTCAGCGATCGTCACCAGGTCCAGACCATGCGCCATCGTAATGATTGCTTCGACCAGGCGCCGATGGCTACTGCTTGCGCCAATATCCTGAATAAATGAGCGATCAATTTTTAGAGTATTGACCGGGAATTCTCTCAGGCAACTTAGCGCCGAGTAACCGGTACCAAAATCGTCGACTGCCAGTCTGATCCCCATGCGGCGAAACTCGGCCAGCACATCCTTGATTCGTATATCATCATCCATCAGCAACGACTCGGTAATTTCGAGCAACAGCTTATCTGCCGGAAAGCCTGTCTCCTGGAGAATTTGTCGCATTTGCTTGTTATCGAATCCACCTTTGAACTGACGCATCGATATGTTCACGGCAAGATAAAAACTGGAGTGCAAATCCTGCTCCAGCCACGTTAATGCCTCGCTACAGGAACGACGTAATACCCACAGTCCAATGTCCTCAATCAGCCCGGTTTCCTCGGCCACGGGAATAAATTCAGCCGGCAATATCAGGCCTCTTTTAGGATGTTGCCAGCGCAGTAAAGCCTCAACTCCAATCAGGGAATGATTACTGAGTTCATATATCGGCTGAAAATAAACCTCGAGTTCATTCTGGGCCAGGGCCCTGCGCATGTCCTTGTCGAGTTCAAGAAAATGCCTTGCCCGATTGGTCATTTGCGAGGTGAAAAAACGAAACGTGTTACGTCCCTGGTCTTTAGCCTCGTACATGGCCATATCCGCATTTTTCAACAGTGTATTTGCGTCTTCACCGTCATCCGGAGATATCGTTATACCGATACTGGCACTGGAGTAAACCTCGTGACCATACAGCATGAAGGGTTCTGCCAGACTCGCAAGAATGTTTTTCGCAATGATAGAAGCATGTATCTCATCCGTCATGTCGGGCAGCAACACGGTAAACTCATCCCCTCCAAGTCGCGACACCACATCGGTTTCACGAATCACCTCGCTAATTCTGATCGCGACCTGCTTAATCAGTTCGTCACCGAAATCATGACCGAGCGTGTCGTTAATCGTTTTGAAGCGATCAAGATCGATAAACATTAATGCGGTATGACCGGGGTTGCGTCGGCTTCGGGATACCGCTTCGCTCAGGTGTTCTATAAAATTCAGACGGTTGGGTAAATCGGTTAGGGAGTCAAAATTGGCCCGGTAGCGAATCTGTTCTTCGCTTTCTTTCAATGCCAGCACGCTCTTTTGCAGCCGGAATCCCAGCATTACCAGTCCTACAGTCATTATTGTCAGGACTGCCAGAGTTAAGATCATAATATTACGAAAACCGTCTATCCTGTCAGCCTGTGTGGTCAGCACATCGATTGCTGTTTTACCCACCTGTAACAGCAATATCTCAGCTTCCGCATGCGCTTCCTTCGCTCGCATCTCTGCAATTTTCAGGGTTTGGGCAGAGGTCGGCTCAAAATTATAAAGTCCCTTTGTCAGCCAGGTATGGATATCGAAGATGGCAGGATTAAGCTTGGCATGGATCGCTGACGCTCCCAGCACATCATTAAATTGATAGCTCTCCCTGATTACCTCGAGATAATGCTGCATCTCGTCGATCTGCCTGAGGACGATGCTGAAATTTCCGGGTGCCTGATTGTTGCGCGCGATACCGATGCTTTGCACCAGTGTGCCCATATCGCTAACGAGTACGCGAATATCGCGTTCCTGCTTTGACAGGGTTATTGGCAGAGCCTCCTCTATTTCCGAGAGCGTTCTTTCGACGTAGAAAATTACACCGGAAGTGCCGACCAAAAGCAGCAACACTAGCGTGAAGGGTATCGCCGGACGCATTAACAGTTTATTGATTAAAGCTTTCATTAACCAAAATCTGGCAGCACAATTATTAGGCAGTCTCTGGGCAAAACTGGATTACTCCGTCGACATGCCGAGTTCTTGGTAAAAACGCCTGGCACCCGGGTGCAGCGGTACCGCGATGCCATCCATTGCTGTTTCAAGGGTGATATACCTGCCTTTGGCATGACCGCTATCCAGCAATTTCCTGGAATTCTGATTCCACAGTGTTTTGGTTATCTGATAAATCATTTCTTCTTCCATTGTTGAGGCGACCAGCCATTGCGCGCCGACACTCACCGTCTCGACTCGTGAAACACCTGAATATACCCCACCAGGGATGTGAGCTCGAGAGAAAAATCGATGCGAGGAGACCAACTGATCGGCTTCAGGCCCATTAATGGGGATTAAGTTTATACCGGTATCTTGTGCCAGTTCGGCCACCGCACGAGCTGGATAACCAGCCACAATAAAAAAGGCATCCAGCTTGTTGTCCTGGATTCTCCTGACAGCCAGATCCGGCTTGGTATATTCAACCCGAATGTCGGTCTTGGAAATGCCGTACGCGCTCAAAACAAGTTCCGCGTCAATCAAGGTGCCCGAACCAGGCTCATCGAGCGAAACGCGTTTGCCGAGCAAGTCCCGTACGTTACGAATACCCGCGTCTTTACGCGTCACTATATGAATACTCTCCGGGTACAGATTAGCAATGGCACGAAGACTTCGAAAGGGCCTTTGGCCGGTAAAGGTTCCAGTTCCGGTATAGGCCCAGTAGGCGATATCCGACTGAACGAATCCAGATTCAAGACTACCCAGCTGCATACCCCTGACATTCGACACGGACCCATTTGCCGACTGTGCAATGACCACGAGACCGGGAGGACCACAGCTCCCGCCCTGATCACAGGGTCGTGAACCGGGCGGATTACTGACCGCACTGGCAATCATTCCACCTATCGGGTAATAAGTTCCGGCGATACCGCCGGTACCAATTCGAAAGAATTGCAGCTCGTCCGCCTGACCTGGAAAGATGGTACTGATAACAAAAAGAATCAGACCGATTGACACGGGTAATACACGCATAATGTTCCATCAATTGCCGTTACACACCAACTTTAAGTCTAGGCCATAACCGTCAATATTCTGGCTTTTTAATAATAGTGTGATCCAGGGCGTGTTTTAATTAGACCGATTTGTTCGATTCCCAGATCTTGCATGAAATCTCCTGCTCGAACGGGTATGAAATAGCCCCTGAACTGATTCAATTAATACCTTGTAAAACGGGCATACGCCACGGGAAACTTGCGATATTGGGTCCTTATGATCCTGGTAACGACCGCTTGATTTCCTCGCCTGGCTTGTACCAGCCCAACCGCTTATGTAACGCAACCACCTCTCCAACCAGGATAAGAGTCGGTGCACGTACTTCATTTTCTGCAATGATACCCGGCAGGCTGTCTAGATCACCGACGAACACCCGTTGTTCGGTGGTTGTACCCTTTTCCACCAGGGCCGCAGGAGTGTTCGCGGCACGGCCATGTGCCTTCATCGAGCTGCAGATACGCTCGACGTTCTCAAGTCCCATGTAAAACACAACGGTCTGGTTGGCGTGACTCAGCATTTCCCAGTTAAGGTCTTCACCACCTTCGCGCCGATGACCGGTTACGAATATGCAGGCCTGCGAGTGATCACGATGGGTTAACGGAATACCGGCATAGCTGGCGCAGCCCGATGCGGCGGTGATACCCGGGACCACCTGAAACTCGATATTTTCATCGATCAGTTCGGCGAGCTCTTCACCACCACGGCCAAAGATAAATGGATCGCCGCCCTTTAAGCGCAACACGCGCTTACCTTCTTTTGCCAGGCGCACCAACAGCTGATTTATGTTTTCCTGGGGAATCGCGTGATTAGAACTTGCCTTACCGGCATAAATTTTCTCGGCGTCGCGACGCACCATGTCCAGGATCGCGGGCGATACCAGCCGATCATAAACCACGACATCGGCTTTTTGCATCAAGCGCAATGCCTTGAAGGTGATCAGATCCGGATCACCCGGACCAGCGCCCACCAGGTAAACCTCTCCCTTAACCGTGTCGACATTAAAATCTGTTAACTGTTGGCGCAATAAATCATGTGCGTCTTCATTTCTACCGGAAAAGATCAGTTCGGACACCTGCCCGTCGAGAATCGATTCCCAGAATCGTCGGCGTGAATCGACATCGGGCAAACTCGCTTTCACTTCGCCACGGAATTCCTCGGCTAACCTTGCAAGCTCGCCATAGGCACCAGGAATGCAACTCTCGAGTTTGGAACGCAACATCCGAGCCAGCACCGGCGATACACCGCCCGTAGAGATAGCGATCTGGACCGGGTCGCGATCGATCATCGACGGCATGATAAAGCTGCAAAGATCGGGATTATCGACAACGTTGACCGGGATATTACGGGCCTGGGCAAGCCGGGATATTTCACGATTAACCGTTTCATTGTCGGTCGCGGCGATAACACAGACTACGCCCTGAAGATCGGCTTCTACAAATGCTCGCTGTTCGATCTCCAGTGTTTGTGTTGTCGCCAGTTCGCGTAGCCGATCTCCTGCCTCGATGGTGACTACCCGCACCCTGCCCTCTGCCTTCAACAACAGCTCTGCCTTGCGCGCGGCAATAGCACCACCACCAACAACCAGGCAGGCTTTGTCCGAGATATTGTAAAAAACGGGTAGAAAATTCATCGGCTGACTAATCCTGAAGCCAGATTATAAGCTGACTGCATCGATCACGGCATCTTCACAATGGGGGATAAAAAAAGCCCGCAAGCGCGGGCTATATCGAATAAAGAAGCTGGTTATTGCTTCTTCGAGCGGTAATTGTCGATCGCGGCAGCAATCGCATCTTCAGCCAGCACCGAGCAATGAATTTTAACCGGTGGCAGCGCGAGCTCCTCGGCGATATGGGTATTCTTAATTTCCGCGGCTTCATCCAGGCTCTTACCCTTAACCCATTCGGTTACCAGTGAACTTGACGCGATCGCCGAGCCACAACCATAGGTTTTGAACTTGGCATCTTCGATGATGCCAGCGTCGCTCACTTTGATCTGTAGC
Source organism: uncultured Gammaproteobacteria bacterium (assembly GCA_937984095.1). Lineage (GTDB taxonomy): Bacteria > Pseudomonadota > Gammaproteobacteria. The sequence goes on from CALJYH010000015.1 coordinate 52,633, forward strand.
TTCATTACGTCACCACAGGCAGGAGCTCCCACCATACCGGTTCCGACCGAGTCGTCATCTTCGAGCACGCCAACGTTGCGCGGGTTTTCGTAATGATCGAGTACTTTTTCACTATAAGCCATGTTACACCTCTAAATGCAGCGCCTAATGCGCCACCCATTCAACAGAATTCAAATCTATACCGTCTTTGTACATATCCCAAAGTGGTGATAGATCACGTAATTTTTCTACCGCTGCACGTACCAGCACGACTGCATAATCGATTTCTTCAGCGGTGGTAAAGCGACCGATGGTAAAACGGATCGAGCTGTGCGCGAGTTCGTCGTTTCGGCCCAATGCGCGCAGCACGTAGGAAGGTTCCAGGCTTGCCGAAGTACAGGCCGAGCCTGAGGAAACCGCAAGGTCGCGCAACGCCATAATCAATGATTCGCCTTCGACGAAATTAAAACTGATATTAAGATTGCCGGCGATTCGATGTTCAATATCACCGTTGACATAAACTTCCTCCATATCATTCAGGCCGTTGTAAAGCCGATCGCGCAGCATACGAATACGTTCATTCTCGGTTGCCATCTCTTCCTGCGCGATGCGGAACGCTTCGCCCATGCCAACAATCTGGTGTGTAGCCAGGGTGCCGGAACGCATGCCACGCTCGTGGCCACCGCCGTGCATCTGAGCCTCGAGTCGCACGCGTGGTTTGCGCCGCACGTAAAGCGCACCGATACCCTTCGGACCATAAGTCTTGTGTGCACTAAAAGACATCAGGTCTACTTTCAAGCGTTCCAGGTCAATCTCGACTTTGCCGGTTGATTGCGCCGCATCAACATGAAAGATAATACCGCGCTCACGTGCGAATTCGCCGATGGCCTCGATATCCTGTATCACGCCAATTTCATTATTTACGTGCATGACCGAAATCATTATGGTCTGGTCGGTCGTCGCCGCCTTTAATTTCTCGAGATCGAGCAGGCCATTTTCTTCCGGATCCAGGTAGGTCACTTCAAAGCCTTCACGCTCGAGCTGACGACAGGTATCCAGCACCGCCTTGTGCTCGGTTTTCATGGTGATGATGTGATTACCTTTCTTTTTGTAAAAATGCGCGGCGCCCTTGATCGCAAGATTATCCGCTTCGGTCGCACCGCTGGTCCAGATGATTTCACGCGGGTCTGCATTCACGAGATCGGCAACCTGCTGACGCGCCAGGTCTACCGCCTCTTCTGCGACCCAACCGAATTCATGGCTGCGTGATGCGGGATTGCCAAAGTTACCCTCGATGGTCAGGTATTCCGACATTTTAGCCGCGACGCGCGGATCAATTGGCGTGGTCGCGCTGTAATCAAGATAAATAGGTAATTTGATATCACTCACTTCAACATTCTCCAATCAGGCTATCGCTTGTGGACGATTGATGAATCGTCCGTACTGCTGGTCCTGTTTCTTCACCAGTTCACTTATATCTGGGCGGTTAACGTATTGATCAAGCTTGATACCGCTTAAAAAACGGTAAAGATTGCAGGAAAGCTCGAACCATAATTGATGTGTCAGGCACTTCTCACCCTGCGAGCAATTGCCCTTGCCACCGCATTTGGTCATATCGAGTTTTTCATCGACAGACTGAATAATGTCAGCAACTGAAATCTGGCCTGCCGGGCGGGCCAGGCGATATCCGCCGCCCGGGCCTCTTACCCCTTCAACTAATCCACCTTTACGCAATTTGGCGAACAGCTGCTCAAGATAAGATAGCGAGATTCCCTGGCACTGTGAGATGTCGGCCAGGGTTACCGGGCCTACTCTCTCATGCAGGGCTATATCCATCATTGCGGTTACGGCGTAACGGCCTTTGGTAGATAATCGCATAAGATCTATTAATTCCTGACTAATTTAGTCAGGAATTATATCGATGACCGGGATCAGGTCAAGATGTATTTCGAGGGGCCTTTAAAGAATTATATATTCAGGGAATATTAAACAGCTAAATTATTATAAATCAACAATTTAAATGAGGTTTTTAAAGTGAATTAGAATTCGCCTTCAAATGCTGCATTGGATGAAAATAGTGTCCCTGGTGCAAACAGTAGCCGAGCCATTTATACAGAAAACGATTCATCCGCCATTTCTCGTCGATCATATTGGCAACATAAAGTGGACCGCGCGTGCGCGAATGGAATTGCTGCACTTCTACGACATGCGCATCATGGTAGACCTTTAAATGCAAATCAGGCTCAAACAGTGGCTGCCCGGCTTCTTCAAATTGATAGGTCATACGCAGCATCGTGGTGTACTTGCAACGTTCGGTGATCGAAAGATAGAGGTCCTGGTGTCCCGGTACCGAGGAAATCATCTCGTCGGCAACGCACAAGTCCGGCGCGATATTGCGCAACCGAATATAGTTCTGTTCGTACAGTTCCATCAGACCGGCAAAACTTCGCGCGTTGGCATCGCGTCCTTTTCTGACAGGCGTAAAATCAAGCAACATTGCGCCGCTCCATCTTGCGCAACAGGTAGCGCATCTGCCGGTAAGACTGAATCGATTTAAAGCGATCTGGATTCAATATCAGGGTCCTTGAATTCTGTTCATTAACTAGCTTAAGAATAGCAAACCATCGAGTCTGGTAAACCTTGTTTTTACTGTAGAAATATGGTTGACCGCCCTGTTCAAATTCAATCGCTTCGCTTTTAGAATCCAGGCGCAGTTTTATAATCCCCTGTCGAATCAAATACCTGGATTCAGTAACTGTCAACAGCAGCACCAGGGCTAAAGCGCTCAGTTTCAACAGCTCCGGATCCAAATAAAAAATAATCACAACAGCGACCAGGCCATGGCCAGCCAGAAGACAAACGAGTTGCGATTTAGAAGGTCGAATTTCGTAGTAGTTTTGCAAGCGACATCCCTGTTAATCCTGTCCCGACATGTTGCGTAGTAATTTGATAAAGCGCATCAGTTCGAGATCGTTTTCTTCGCTGCGTCCAAGCAGCAGGTTATATAAATCTGGATCGGGCATTTCCAGTAGTGCCTTGAAGATACCCTGATCAGTCGTTGATGCAGATTCGTAACAATCCTCGAGATATCTGCTCATGACGACATCCAGCTCTTTCATGCCGCGACGGCATAACCAGCGCAAGCGTGATAACTCAGACATCGTCCAGTTAGATCTTGCGTTGGACCAGCAGTTTCTTGGTTTCCGCAATCGCCTGCGCCGGATTCAGGCTTTTAGGGCAAACCTTGGCACAATTCATGATCGTATGGCACCGGTAGAGCTTGAATGGATCTTCGAGGTCATCCAGGCGTTCGCCAGCAGCTTCGTCGCGGCTGTCGACAATCCATCGATACGCGTTCAACAACGCCGCGGGGCCAAGGTAACGGTCGCTATTCCACCAATAACTCGGGCAAGCAGTCGAGCAACAGGCACAGAGAATGCACTCATAGAGGCCGTCGAGCTTTTCGCGGTCTTCCCTCGATTGCAGGCGTTCGCGATCCGGCGGCGTCGCCGTATCGGTTTTCATCCACGGCTCCACCGAGGCATACTGTGCATAAAAATTGGTTAAGTCCGATACCAGGTCTTTCACCACCGGCTGGTGCGGCAGTGGGTAGACCTTGACATCACCCTTGATTCCCGAAATCGACTGGGTACAGGCCAGCGTATTACCGCCATCGATGTTCATCGAACAGGACCCGCAGATACCCTCACGGCAGGACCGACGCAACGACAGCGTGGCATCCATTTCATCCTTGATCTTTAGCAGCGCGTCCAGCACCATCGGGCCACAGGTATCAAGATCGACTTCATAGGTATCGGTGCGTGGATTTTCCCCGCTATCGGGATCATAACGATACACTACGAAGCGCTTGATATTGGTCGCACCGGCTGCCGCCTTGAACAGCTTGCCCTGTTTGACCACGGAATTGGCGGGTAAGGTAAATTCGGCCATCTTGCTTACTTCCTCACAACTCTAATAAACACGTTTCTTCGGTGGGATAACATCACATTCATCACTCAGCGTGTACATGTGTACCGGGCGATAGTCAAAGCTGACATTACCCTTGTTATCGACCCAGGAAAGCGTGTGCTTCATCCAGTTTTCGTCGTCACGTTCCGGATAATCTTCACGTGCATGACCGCCACGACTCTCGGTACGATGTAAAGCGCTCTGAATCGTGGCTTGCGCCTGCAGCAACAGGTTTTCCAGTTCCAGGGTTTCAACCAGGTCGGTATTCCAGATCAAACCCCGATCAGACAATCCGACGTCCTCGAAGCTGGCGAAAATTTCGTTCATCTTATCGACCCCTTCCTGCATCGAGTCACCGCTGCGAAAAACTGCCGCATGCTTTTGCATATCGCGTTGCATCTGATTTCTGATGCTGGCGGTCGTGGATCCGCCCGATGCATTACGTAAACGATCCAGGTGGTCGACGATGCCATCGCAACAATCAGACGCTAATGGCTTGTGCGCCATGCCGGGTTTTATATTTTCGGCAGCGCGTAATGCCGCAGCGCGTCCGAATACAACGATGTCGAGCAATGAGTTAGATCCCAGGCGGTTTGCGCCATGCACTGAAACGCAGGCGGCCTCGCCGATCGACATCAAACCGGGCACCACCGAATCAGGATCTCCATCTTTAAGTGTCACGACCTCACCGTGGTAGTTGGTCGGGATACCACCCATGTTGTAATGTACGGTGGGCAACACCGGGATCGGTTCCCGGGTGACATCGACCCCAGCAAAAATCTCGGCCGATTCAGAAATCCCGGGCAGGCGTTCATCGATAACTTCTGGACCCAGGTGTTCGAGGTGCAGGTGGATATGATCCTTGTTCGGACCGACACCACGACCCTCGTTGATTTCGACCGTCATTGAACGGCTGACCACATCTCGTGACGCCAGGTCCTTGGCGTTGGGGGCATAGCGCTCCATAAAGCGTTCGCCATCCGAATTGGTTAGATAGCCACCCTCGCCTCGCACGCCCTCGGTAATCAGCACCCCGGCACCGTAAATGCCGGTTGGATGAAACTGTACAAATTCCATGTCCTGTAGCGGTAGACCGGCGCGAACCACCATACCGCCGCCATCGCCAGTACAGGTATGAGCGGAGGTCGCCGAGAAATAGGCCCGTCCACAACCGCCGGTGGCAAGCACTACGGTATGCGCACGAAAACGGTGCAGTTCTCCGCTCGCCAGGTCCCAGGCGACCACGCCGCGGCAGACACCTTCGTCCATGATCAAATCAATCGCGAAATACTCGATGAAAAATTCGGCGCGGTGTTTCAGTGACTGCTGGTAAAGCGTGTGCAAAATAGCGTGCCCGGTACGATCTGCAGCGGCACAGGTACGTTGCGCGGTACCTTCACCAAAATTCGTGGTCATACCGCCGAACGGGCGCTGATAAATCTTGCCTTCCTCGGTGCGTGAAAAGGGTACGCCATAATGCTCCAATTCGATTACCGCAGGTACCGCCTCGCGACACATGTATTCGATAGCATCCTGGTCACCTAGCCAGTCTGAGCCCTTGATGGTGTCGTACATATGCCACTGCCAGCTATCCGGGCCCATGTTGCCGAGCGAAGCACTCATTCCACCCTGTGCCGCCACCGTATGGCTGCGGGTCGGAAAAACCTTGGTAATACAGGCAGTCGAAAGCCCGGCGGCAGCCATGCCAAGAGTTGCGCGCAGGCCTGCTCCGCCCGCACCGACAATAACGACGTCGTAGGCATGATCGATTAATTTATATTCGTTCGCCATCGCTTACGCCCCGAAAGAAATTTTCAACACCGAAATCACCCCGATCGTGCCGAGTAACAGGCATGCCAGGTTAGCTAACAGCAGGATTACCGTACGTCGCGAATGCGACGAGACATAATCTTCAATGATGACCTGTAGTCCCAGCTGGGCATGATAAAAAGTAACGATGATTAGAAGTGTCAGCGCGACCGTGACCCACGTCTGCTGTATCCAGCCGGTTAGCGTGGCGTGATCGACCGGCAATGCCGCGAGACTGAATCCGATCCATAGGACCAGCGGGATCATCAGCAGTGAAGTCAGGCGCTGCCGCCAGAAATGGCTGGTACCATCCTTGGCTGAACCGAGGCCCTTGACCCTGGACAGGGGTGATCTCAAATCGGCCATGACTACGCTACCCCCGCAACCACCCAGGTTGCTATGGTTAATATGACGGCCATGGCTATTGCCAGCTTGGCGGTAATATCGACAACTTCAAGCTCAAAGCCATAGCCGACATCCCAGAACAGATGCCTGACACCGTTACAAAAATGGAGGTAGAGCGAAAATATGAAACCGAGTAAAAAAATCTGACCATACCAACTGCCCAGGTGCGGTTCTATTGCCTGGTAAGCTTCGGCACTGTCGGCTGCAGCAGCCAGTATCCAAACCAGTAGCAAGCAGCCAAAGGTCAGGATCACACCCGTGATGCGATGAGTGATTGACAGTAGCGCGGTCAGCGGCAAGCGATAGATTTGTAAATGCGGGGATGTGGGATGATTACTATTGGACATCGTCGATTACCAGTTTACGAGTTACAGTTCATGCAAAACTATCGAGCCTATCAAAAATCAATACAGCGACCATTTTTTTCCCAGTCACCATATCGAGTCGGCTCTTTGCCCTTTGGACCGCCATACTCTTCAGGCGACTTATCCTGTTCGCCTACCCGAGCCTCATCCCCATCGATTTCCGATGGTTTATCCGATGATTCCTGTTCTTTCATTCAAGCTGCAAACTCTATTCTTATTGGGCAAAGATATTAACACAGTACAATTATTCGACGAGCACAAAAAGCATACCCACCTCACTCGGGGTACAAAATTCTATGACTTTTATAAAAAATCTACTGGTTTAGCAATTGCGGGATCAGTTGCTGGTGGGGCACATAACCGTTAAACATGGTGCCGTCGCTCGCGTAGAGCGCGGGCGTGCCAGTAACACCGATGCGATTACCAAGCATATAACCTTCATCGACATACAGGGCAGACTCACAATCCTCGGATGAAGCCAACGACCCCATCTTCGCTCCCTTGGCAATGCTCATGGCATCGAGTTTGTCATCAGCACACCAGACCTTTTTTAAATTGCTATAGCCCGGGCCGCGATTTCCGCCACGGGGATATGGAAAATAATGAACCGAAATACCCGCTTCCTGCAGGTACTTCACTTCTTTATGCAATTGCTGGCAATAGCCGCAACTGGTATCGGTAAATACGTTCAAGACCGCGAGCTCTTCGTTTTCGGCGGGGAATACGATCTGCTTTTTGCTATCGAAGCTGGCGAGTTCCTGTACGACCAGATCGCGCCGACTCACCTCGGTCATATTCCGCGCCATCTTGAGATCGACCATGTCGCCTATAAAAACATAGCGCCCGCCTTCTATCAGGTACGCAAACTTGTTACCAAAGCGAGTTTGATAGACACCCTCAACACCGGTTGCGGTTGGGGGTTCCACCTTATCGGTACCGAGACGCAACTTGAGCAAGCGCGTCAGATCTTCGATCGACTCCTCGGCTGAATTGGCGAACGAGAACGACAGCATAAATACCATGCTGGCAGCAAGGGCCTGCGGGATCAGTTTATTCATCGGCTAATTATTGGCTTAAAGTAGATATATTAGTCTAACTATGCGCTATTAAGTTCGTTTTTTCCAGATCAGGCAGCGATTATTGGTCGGCATTTCAACATCCTCGAATAAATCGAGCCGAACCTTGCCGGCAAGTTCCTCGATCCATTCGTAGTCCCTGATCCCACTGTCGGCATCACGCGACTTAAGCATTTGATCGAAGCGGGCGTTACTTTCCGAGGTGTAAGCGCCGTCATAATTGAACGGCCCGTAAACCGCAAACACACCACCCGGTTTCAGGCAGCGACCGACACCCTCGATACAATTAGCGACCATTGTTTTATTCATAATATGGAAACTGTTGGCGGTATAGATGAAGTCATATAGACGATCAGGCCAGTTTCCGAGCACATCGAGCTCAATTGGTGCGGCCAGGTTTTGCAGCCCCGAGGCCTTAATCCTCGCCTTGATACCAGGCAGGTTGGCGGGTAGATCCGAGGTCTGCCAGACTATCTCTGGCAGCTGGCTGCTGAAGAACACCGCGTGCTGACCGGTGCCGCTACCTATTTCGAGCACATCGCCTTTCAGACAGGCCTTGATCGCTTCAAAAATGACGGCCTTGTTTTGCTCGGCGGATTCAGCAAAAGGAAGATTCATGATTTTGCATCACGGTTGGCTTTGCGCAAACGCTCGAGTTTTTCTGCAATCTTTATTTCGAGCCCGCGTTCGACGGGATGATAGTACTGTCGATCCAGCAGGGCCTCGGGAAAATAGGTTTCACCCGCGGCAAAAGCGTCCGCCTCATCGTGGGCATAGTGGTAGTCATCACCGTAACCCTGCTCTTTCATGAAACGGGTGGGTGCATTGCGCAAATGCATCGGCACTTCGAGACTGCCTGAATCCCGCGCATCCTGCATCGCTTCCTTATAGGCGTTGTAGAGCGCGTTACTCTTGGCCGCGCAGGCCAGGTAAACAACCCCCTGCGCGATTGCGAGCTCCCCTTCCGGACTGCCAAGCCGCTCAAAAGTCTGCCAACCGTTGAGACACAACTCCAGCCCGCGCGGATCGGCGATACCAATATCTTCGACCGCCATGCGCACCACGCGCCTCGCTATATACTTCGGGTCACAACCACCATCGATCATACGACAGAACCAGTAAAGCGCCGCATCAGGATCCGAACCGCGCACCGATTTGTGCAGTGCTGATATCTGCTCGTAAAAAACGTCGCCACCCTTGTCAAAGCGCCGTGGTCCCTGCTGTGCTATTTCTCCAACCAGGTTTGCATTGATTTGGCTGTCTTCAGCGAGGTCGCTGATGATTTCAAGATATGTCAGTGCCCGCCGTGCATCACCGTCGGCAACCTGCGCCAGCAGCGTGCAGGCATCGGCTTCAATACTGAGGTCGAGTTTGCCCAGTCCCTGCTCCCTGTCTTCGAGCGCTCGGCGAATCACCTGTTCGATATCCTCGGCCTGGATCTGCTTTAGCACATAGGTTCGGGTCCGCGACAACAGCGCATTGTTTAGTTCGAACGAAGGATTCTCGGTAGTGGCCCCGACGAACAGAATCGTACCATCCTCGATATGGGGCAAAAACGCATCTTGTTGTGCCTTGTTGAAGCGATGAACCTCGTCAATAAACAACACCGTGGGACCCTGAAACTGACGCGCCTGTTCGATTGCGTCGCGAATATCCTTAACCCCGGCAAGTACCGCTGACAGTGTGATAAATCGGGCATCCGAGTATTCGGCAATAAGCCTTGCGATCGTGGTCTTACCAGTTCCCGGGGGACCCCAGAAAATCATCGAGTGCAGTTTGTTGGCCTCGATTGCCTGGCGTAACGGTTTGCCGGGCGCCAGCAGGTGCGACTGGCCAAAGACCTGGTCCAGCTTGCGCGGACGCATGCGATCAGCGAGCGGTTTGAATCCCTTTTCCGCATTAAACAAATCGTTCATAGACGGCAACGCGAAACGGCTGAAACTTAGCCGCCTACTCCGTACACATCGACACCGTCGGGGGGCACAAACTTGAAGGTGGACGGGTTATGTACCACGCCAAAGCGCAGGTTATCAAACACGATCTGGGTGCTCTGCCCGAACTGATCCTGCAGCTCCATGGCGCGCACGTTACCATCCTCGAGACCGATAAAGATACGCTGGTACTCGAGATCTTTAGCCTTCGGCTCGAGTTCGATCCAGAAAAGAAACTTGCGTTGCCCGACTTCGATGACATTGAATTGCTGGGTGACATCGGATTCTTTCATCAGGATCATAATCGGCGCGTTGGAAATGCTTTCGTCCATCGGTTTGACCGTAACCTGGTCGAGCTCGACATCGTAAACCCAGAGCTCGCTACCGTCGGCAATGATACGTTGCTCGAAAGGTTCGGTGTAAATCCAGGAAAACTTGCCGGGGCGTTGCAGCGCCAGTGTGCCGCGGCTTTGCTGAACGACATTCTTGTCTTCATCGAGCAGTGTCTGTTTGAACTCGGCGCTCAGGTTATCCATGTTCTTGAGCGCAGCCTTGAGACGCTGCTCGGCATCCTCGGCCCAGGCTGGCATGGACAGACTGGTAATGATTGCAATTAAAAGTACAGGGAATTTCATCTTCAATCCGCTGGAGGTGGTGGTGGCGCTAACACTTCTCGGCTACCGTTCGATTGCACCATGGAAACGACACCGGATGCCTCCATTTCTTCAATCATGCGCGCGGCCCGGTTATAACCGATCTTCAGGCGTCGCTGCACGTAGGATATCGAAGCCTTGCGAGTCTCGGTAACAACCGCTACAGCCTCGTCATAAAGGGGGTCCGCCTCTTCACCATTGGAATCACGCGGTCCCTCTCCGGGCAATACCGCCGAGGATGATTCTTCAAGGACATCGGCAATGTAATTTGGTTCACCCGACTTCTTGATTTCGTTGATGACGGCGTGCACCTCGTGATCATCGACGAATGCGCCATGTACGCGTTCGGGCACACTGGTGCCGGGCGGCAGGTAAAGCATATCACCATGACCGAGCAGGGTTTCCGCGCCCATTTGATCGAGTATGGTGCGCGAATCTACTTTAGATGACACCTGGAAAGCGATGCGGGTTGGGATATTCGACTTGATCAGCCCGGTGATAACATCCACCGAGGGACGTTGCGTTGCCAGCAACAGGTGCAGACCCGAGGCACGCGCTTTCTGTGCCAGTCGCGCAATCAGTTCCTCGACCTTTTTGCCCACCACCATGATCATGTCAGCAAATTCATCAACCACCACGACGATATACGGCAGGGTTTCCAGGTCTTCAGGCTTTGCATCGGGATCTAGTAACAACGTCTTCTTGTCAAATAACGGGTCTTTGATCGGCGTTCCCGCGGCATTTGCCTCGCGAATCTTGCGGTTGTAGCCCGCGATATTGCGCACCCCAAGCGATGCCATCAGTCGGTAGCGCCGCTCCATCTCCGCCACGCACCAGCGCAGTGCGTTGGCAGCTTCCTTCATGTCGGTAACGACCGGCGCTATCAGATGCGGAATGCCTTCATATATGTTGAGCTCGAGCATCTTTGGATCAATCAGAATCATGCGCACATCTTCCGGGGTCGCCTTGAACAGGATACTAAGCAACATTGCATTGATCGCAACTGATTTACCGGAACCGGTGGTGCCGGCAACCAGCAGGTGCGGCATCCTGGCCAAATCGGCGACGACAGCCTCACCGCTGATGTCTTTACCCAGGGCGAGCGTCAACGGCGAGGCAGCCTGGTCGAAGCTTTTCGACTGGATGATCTCGCTGAGTGCCACCAGCTCCCGATTCTCGTTCGGAATTTCGAGTCCCATCACCGACTTGCCCGGAATAATTTCGACAACCCGTACCGCGATAACCGACAGTGCCCGCGCCAGGTCCTTGGAAAGATTTGAAATCTGGCTGACCTTGACACCCGGCGCGGGCAGAATTTCAAAACGCGTAATAACCGGGCCCGGATGAACCGATTCAACCTGGATCTCAATGCCAAAATCGAGCAACTTTAATTCGAGCTGTTGCGACATCGCTTCAAGAGCTGACTTGGAGTAACCGGCAACTTTCGGCTTCGGCTTGTCCAGCAGTGCCAATGGAGGAATCGTGCTATTGCCCTTGCTAGTGGTTTTAAACAGCGGAATCTGTTTTTCTTTCTCGACGCGCACACTCGGTTCGATATGTTCCACCACCGGTTCGATTTTCACCGGTTTACGCTTTTCGAGTTTCTTTTGTTGCACCTGGAAAACCTGGTCACGCTCGCTGCGGTTACGATTACCCTCCGCCCTGTCTCGCATCAGGTAGTAGCGGTCGAGCAGACTATCTAACAACAGCAGCGTGTACTTGCCGACATTGTCGACCAGTGCCAGCCACGACAATCCGCTAAACAGCGTCAAACCCGCTAGAAATAAAGCCAGGTGCATTACCGTGGCCCCGATGAAACCCAGTCCCTGTGAAAAATAATTGCCCGCGATCTGTCCAAGAATCCCGCCCGCATCGAGCGGCATGGCACCGGGTTCTACCGAAAAATGAAGGCTCGACAGTGCACAACCCGAAATTAAGGTCAGCACAAAACCGCTCCAGCGAATGATCAGAAGCTGGTAACGGTCTTCAGGGCTCAGGTCACGCATCCTGACCAGGATCATGCCATTATAAATCAGCATAATCGGCAACAGGAACGCCAGGAACCCAAACAGGTAGAAGGTCAGATCAGCAATCCAGGCACCCGCAGTGCCACCGAAATTACTGATTTCACTATTGCTGCCGCTATGTGACCAGGACGGATCCAGCGCGTCGTAACTGAACATCGCGACCAGGAAGTAGCCAGCGAGTGCAAATGACAGCAACATGCCTGCCTCGCGCAGGCGCTGATTTACCTGGCCGAACATCAGCCTGGCGTCCTGTTCATCGGAATGTGGTTTGTGTCTAGCTTGCGCCACTTTGATAAATGCTCTGCGTAAAGCAGCTTATTTTACATGATCAGCTCGGCCGGGAACCAGAATTAATACCATTGAAATAATATGCCTGATCGCCATATAGTCATTTCTATTTTTTGCCATTACTATTGGCTTCTTTTCTAACCCTGTCATTCTGAGAGTGTTTAATGTCTGATCCCAAGCATCGCCGGGTAATCATCCTCGGTTCCGGTCCGGCCGGTTACGCGGCAGCGGTCTATGCCGCACGCGCCAATTTGAATCCGATGGTAATAACCGGGGTCGAAGCCGGGGGTCAATTGATGACGACCACCGAGGTCGACAACTGGCCTGGCGATGTCGAGGGTTTGACAGGCCCTGTGCTGATGCAACGCATGCAGCAACACGCCGAGCGCTTCGATACCGAAATCATTTTCGATCATGTCAACACCGTATTTCTCAATGAATCGCCCAAACGACTGGTCGGTGACAGCGACGAATACACCTGCGATGCATTGATTATCGCAACCGGGGCAAGCGCGATGTACCTGGGCGAGCCTTCCGAGGAAAAATTTCACGGCAAGGGTATCTCTGCCTGCGCCACCTGTGACGGATTCTTCTTTCGAGATCAAAAGGTCGCCGTCATCGGCGGCGGAAATACCGCGGTCGAAGAGGCACTTTATTTATCCAACATCGCTGCCGAAGTGACGCTGGTGCATCGCCGCGACAAATTGCGTTCCGAGAAAATTCTGCAGGATAAATTATTTGAAAAGGAAAAGAACGGCAACGTCAATATCGAATGGTTTAACGTTTTTGATGAGGCACTGGGTGATGATTCCGGCGTTACCGGATTGCGAATCCGTAACGTTCAGGATGACACAACCCGGGAACTCGACCTGTCGGGTATCTTCATCGCAATTGGACACAAACCCAATACCGATATTTTCGCCGGTCAGCTCGATATGAATAACGGCTATATAACCGTTCACGGCGGTGCCGATGGCAATGCCACCGCAACCAGTATCGAGGGTGTGTTTGCGGCGGGTGATGTGATGGACCATGTTTACCGTCAGGCAGTGACCTCGGCCGGTACCGGTTGCATGGCGGCGCTCGATGCAGAAAAGTATCTCGATGCCAAGGAACTTGAATAATGCCGAGCTGCGCGTCAGCGTCACTCACTCCCTGAGTGAAGTCCCGGTCGCCGACTGGGACGCGCTCGGTGACACCAGCTATCCATTTACACGACACTGCTTCTTATACGGACTCGAACTGCATGACTGCCTGGAGCCTTTTGGCTGGCACCCGGTCTATTTCCTGGTTCATCGTCAACAGCGACTGATTGCCGCGATCCCGTGTTACATCAAGACCAACTCGTATGGCGAACTGGTTTTCGACCATGCCTGGGTCAATGCTTACCAGCGCGCCGGCCTCGATTACTACCCGAAGCTGGTTTCTGCAATCCCATACACCCCGGCAACCGGCGATCGTTTTCTCATTAACCTCGAACTTGTCTGCGAAAAAAACGAAAGACAACGGCTTCGTGAAATGTTGTGCCAGGCTATCCAGGGCTTTTGCGAAGAGCAGAATTTAAGTTCGTGGCATATCCTGTTTGCCGATAAGAAAATTCTCGATGAACTCTCAGCACGAGAAATCATGTTGCGAAATGACGTACAGTTCCACTGGCAGAACAAGGGCTACCGTGATTTCGACGATTTTATTTCGAACCTGAGCTCGCGCAAACGTAAGAATATCAGGAAAGAACGCAGCAGTGTTGCGGCGCAAGATCTTGATATAAAAATGCAGCCAGGTGGCAGCATCAACGCGGAAGAATGGCAACAAATCTACCATCTATACGCCAGCATATACCGGCGCAAGTACGGTACCGCAACGCTGACGTTAGAATTCTTTCTACACCTGGGACAACATATGCCTGAGCAGGTGTTAGCGTCGATCACCCGTGACCAGGGACAAATTGTCGCCACCTCATTATTTTTTCGCAGCGACACCCATCTCTATGGGCGTGTCTGGGGCTGCGATCAATACTTTCGACACCTGCACTTCGAATGTTGTTACTACCAGGGTATCGACTATTGCATTGCCGAAAAGCTACAGTGTTTTGACCCTGGTGCCCAGGGCGAACATAAACTGGCCAGGGGCTTTCTACCGACGATGACATGGTCTGGTCACTGGATCGCGCACCCCCAGTTTCGCGAAGCGATAGAACAGTTTCTGCGCCAGGAACGTCGCTACATCGAGAGCTACCGCGACGATTTACTCGATCATTCACCGTTTAAAGCGACAGAATGACGATATTTAACTTTAAGTATATATCGTAAATAACTGTTTTATATATGATTCCTTGGTTAGAGCCAACGACAAAACCATATTTCCCGGACACCTCTACGGTGCTTACCGAGCCGGCAGGATTACTGGCCGCCGGTGGAAGACTCGACGTTGAATGGCTGCTGGTTGCCTATCGCCAGGGTATTTTTCCCTGGTTTAGCGAAAATGAACCGATTCTGTGGTGGTGTCCAGCGCCACGCACAGTGCTCTACCCCAAACGTTTTTATCAAAGTAAAAGCCTGCAGAAACTGGCCCGTCAACGGCGTTACCAGATAACCGTGGACCAAGATTTCGAAGCAGTAATCGAAGCCTGCGCCGCTGATCGCGAAGGTCAGAGCGGCACCTGGATCAATTCGCAAATGATCGATGCCTATATCGAGATGCACCACGCCGGATTTGCGCATTCGATAGAATGTCGCCACCAGGATGAGCTTGTGGGTGGACTTTACGGAATTGGGCTCGGCAGGATATTTTTCGGTGAATCCATGTTCAGTCGTGCGGCCAATGCCTCGAAGCTCTGCCTCAAGCACCTGGTTGATTCGGGCAACTATGAAATGATTGACTGCCAGTTGCCAACCGAGCATTTGCATTCACTGGGTGCAATCGAAATCAGCCGCGATGAATTCGAATCAGCTTTGAATCGCTGGATTTAGCCAGAAATCTGACTGATGTCAAAATTGACCTGTATCAAAGCCCGATATGCTGAAAACACTATATTGGAGACTTAAATAACGATTAAACTCTGACTGCGAGTGAGGAGAGAATCATGAAGTATTCCAGAATAATATTTGCTTGCCTGCTGCTGTTGACCTTAAACGCCTATGCCGGCAATACCTCCGCGCCTGACGGAGCCAGCGTGTATATCGTCTCTCCGGGACACGGCGAGGCAGTCACATCTCCGCTCAAGGTCGTCTTCGGATTATCTGGTATGGGCGTCGCGCCCGCGGGTATCGACAAGGCCAAAACCGGACATCATCACCTTCTCATCGATACTGCCGTGCCTGATCTGAACAAACCCATTCCGGCTGATGACAATCACCGGCATTTTGGCGGTGGCCAAACCGAGGTCGTGATTGAACTCGCGCCGGGCAAGCATACGCTGCAGTTGCTACTCGCCGACTTTACCCATACGCCGCACAATCCACCGGTTATGTCGGAGCAAATCACCATCATGGTGCAGTAAAATCAGGCTCCTGCGGGTAGCGCTAATATACCGCTTACTGACCAATAGCTGTGCATCTACCAGGATGCCATGCGAACTACTTCGGCAACATCGTCATGATTCCTGTCACCGGGATTGACAAGTTGCTTGATGGTTTCTTATTGAGAATCCTGTCAAACGCTGTAGTAATTCTGGTTTTCGCCACTCTGGTGCCCGGATGCGCGAGCACTCCGACAAATCTCGCGGAGATAGACGCTGACGCAGATTCGAGGGTCCTGCCAATGATCGCGCTAGAGGGTTATCGTGGCGACGAGAATTTCTTCGTCAAGTATCGTGTCGGCGACCGCATACGCTACGCTGGTGGCAATTGGAGCAATCGGTTGGAGCTGATCGAGACACCGCTGACGCCGCGCCCCAATTACGCAACTCCAACCCTGGTGTCCATGGAGTATCACCAGGAAACTCCATGGAAGTCGCTACCGCAGGTTCTCGTCCAGGTGCCTGTCCTGGGTGTTGACCAGTGGCACCTGCTGCGTAACCGGCTACTACGCGCCGTGGTACCCGATAATGGTAAGGGGGTGGTAGTCGATTTCGGATATACCGAGTATTTCCTGTTCTATGACGAAAACGGTGAATTCCAGGCAACACGACTAACCGACAAGCCGACCAATTACCAGGTGCATACAATCCTTCGTTTTGACGAATTCATGCGTCGTGGGCGCCCTATTCTGGAAGCCTATCTTAAAGAACAGGGCATCACCGAGACCGAGTTTGTTTTCAACACCGGGGACACAGGTTGGTATTCACTCCCGTTTCTTTACGTGAACACCAACCGTCATTTACTGGTATTTATCAGAAACGAGCCACAACGAGCAGTCGCGGTAACAAGCGTGCCCGGATTAAAGAGTGGCCAGGCGTTTGGGCATGTCATGCGAAGCCACCTTACCAATCTTCTTTTGCGCCCTGTTTCCTCGCTATACCGACTGTTTTTCGTGGTCACCGACACAACTATCTCTACCTTTCGCTTCGATTGGCTGACCGGTCTGGCCGATAAGCCGGTACCAGCACTCAGCGACGCGCCGCCGATGGACCTGCAAAGCTGGGAAAGCGAGCTCGAAAAGATAGCTCGCAACTCGGAATCTGCCGGCAGTATAGATTTCCTGGTCGACGGAGAGACTTTCTTTACCCGCTTTGTCGATGCCGTCACCAGCGCAGAGCATTCGGTGCAGTTGCAGACCTATATTTTTGATAACGACGATTTTGCGGTAAGGATAGCCGAGTTACTGAAGCGGCGCTCCAACGAAGGGGTCGATGTAAAGGTCCTGCTTGATGGACTGGGCACAATCGGGGGGACCATGTCGGACTCCGAGTCCCTGCCGGAGCAACACGAACCACCCGCCTCGGTACGTCGATTTCTGGAGACCGATTCACAGGTAGACGTGCGTCAGAAAGCCAATCCCTGGTTCACGGGTGATCACATCAAAAGCACCATCATAGATCAGAAAACAGCCTATGTCGGTGGCATGAACATCGGTCGTGAATACCGCTACGACTGGCACGATCTGATGATGGAATTGCGCGGACCAGTTGTTAGCAAGCTGGCACGGGAATTTCGGACTTCATGGATGCATTCTGGTCCACTGGGTGATCTCGGTTACGTTATTTCCCAGAACTCACCGACCGTTAAGTCTACCAGTGATGAAGGACACCCCCTGCGGGTGTTGCTCACAGCACCCGGCAACTACGAGATCTACAAGGCGCAGCTTAAAGCGATACAGCGGGCACAGCGTTATATTTACGTTCAAAACGCCTACTTCACCGACGATCGATTGCTGCGCGAGCTAGTCATGGCCCGCCGTCGGGGCGTCGACGTGCGCGTTATTATCCCGATGGAAACCGACCACGGTCCTATCACCCGAAGTAATGTCCTGGCCGCTAACGTGATGCTGAAGCATGGCATTCGCGTCTATATCTACCCGGGTTTCTCACATGTTAAGGCAGCGATTTACGACGGTTGGGTCTGTGTTGGCTCCGCCAACTTCGACCGCCTGAGCCTGCGCCTCAACCGGGAATTGAATATCACGAGCTCAGACCCGACAGTAGCCGGGCAATTGCTAGAACGTTTGTTTGTGCCGGATTTTCTTGGCTCGCCGGAACTGACCGAGCCCATCCCGGAGCGCTGGATCGATCACATGGTGGAGATTGTCAGCGATTTCATGTACTAAGCGGCCCGTCCTGACATAATTTTGCTGTCATCCCAACCTGTTGGCAGTCATCCCGGCCTACGAGCCGGGATCTCGAAACTCACGGGATGACCACTATAGATTTGCCAGTGCCTCGGCGACGGCATTACCAAACTCGGACGGCCTGACGATAATACCGACACCAGCGGCACGCAGAATTTCGACCTTTTCCGCGGCCGATTCGCCTACGCTGGTCACAATCGCACCCGCGTGCCCCATGGTTCGCCCCCTGGGCGCGGTAAGACCGGCGATGTAGGCGAGTACCGGTTTTTGCATATGATCCCGGGCGAAGGCCGCGGCCTCGGCTTCCTGTGGCCCACCGATCTCTCCGATCATGACCACGAGATCAGTCTCCGGATCCTGCTCGAAACGTTCGAGGTGATCGCGAAACGCGCTACCGTTGATGGGATCACCGCCGATGCCGACGCCGGTCGATATTCCAATGCCCATCGCCTTCATCTGCGAGGCGGCTTCATAACCCAGTGTTCCAGAGCGGCCGATGAGTCCGACATTACCCTGCATGTAAATATGGCCCGGCATGATTCCCATCATTGCCTTGCCGGGGCTGATCGTGCCGGCACAATTGGGGCCGGTCAGGGTCATGCGATCTTCTTTCTTATAACGCCGCATGTAGCGTTTGACGCGCATCATGTCCTGCGCCGGGATACCATCGGTGACACACACGCAAAAGCGAATGCCCGCATCCGCCGCTTCCATGATCGCATCGGCCGCAAATGGAGGCGGTACGAAGACCACGCTCGCGGTCGCACCGGTATCGCGCACAGCATCCTTGACGGTGTTAAAAACCGGACGCTCGAGATGCCTTTCCCCGCCTTTACCTGGCGTCACACCACCAACCAGGTTGGTGCCATAATCGATCATTTCCTGGGCGTGGAAAGTTCCGATACGACCGGTAAATCCCTGCACAATAACGGCTGTTTTCTCATCGAGGAAAATGCTCATTTTCCGCCCTCCTTAACATCGGCACTAGCCGACTGGTGGAATTGTGCGGCAGCTACGGCCTTTTCGGCTGCCTCAGCGAGGGTATCTGCGGTAATCAGGTCGATATCGCTGTCGGCCAGAATCTGTCGTCCGAGCTCGACATTGGTGCCGGAAAGACGCACCACCACCGGTACCGGCACATCGAGTTTATGCATCGCCTGGATTACACCCTCGGCCACCCAGTCGCAGCGGTTGATTCCCGCAAAAATATTAACCAGGATCGCGTCGACCCCCTCATCCGACAATACCAGGTTAAACGCCTTGGCAACCCGGTCTGGGGATGCACCACCACCAATATCGAGGAAATTAGCCGGTTCACCGCCGACATGCTTGATCATGTCCATGGTCGCCATCGCGAGCCCCGCTCCATTGATAATGCAGCCAATATTGCCATCGAGGCCGACATAACTCAGCCCTCGATCGGCAGCGTTCATTTCGCGTGCATCTTCCTGCGACTTGTCACGTAACTCGGAAATCTGCGGACGGCGAAACAGCGCGTTGTCATCGAATCCCATCTTGGCGTCAAGTGCGATGATGCGGCCATCGGTGGTCACCACTAACGGATTGACTTCGACCATGGTCGCATCCAGATCACGAAACGCACGATAACAGGCTTTCAGCGCCTTCACTGCTTCGGCGATTTGCGCGGAATCCATACCCAGCGCGAACGCAATTTCGCGGGCCTGAAAATCCTGCATCCCCACTGCCGGTTCGATCGGTACGCGCACGATCGCGTCGGGATCGGTTTCGACAATCTCTTCGATGTCCATGCCACCCGCTGATGATGCAACACACATGATCCGCTCCGAGCTGCGGTCGAGCACGAAGGCCAGGTATATC
>CALJYH010000016.1 GCA_937984095.1 uncultured Gammaproteobacteria bacterium
GCCAGGTTTAACTCCAGAACAGGATCGGTCACGCACTGTGGGTCCGATCCGAATTCGCGGGCTTCAGGCTCCTGCGGAAGGTCGAGACCATTGCGGGCAACATAAGCGTCGGCTTCGTCTAGAACCGACAGGGTGTTGGCATCCCCTTGCGCCAGATTGTGCGCAAGATCCGTCGCGAAGTGCATCATACCGTCTTTGAACGATTCCGTCCGACCAACGAGCGTCATTCCCTGCGTGGCGAGACGCCTGAAATCGACCGTGTGGCCGCCATGGGCACCGCTCACCGCGATCGTGACATGTTCCATGCCTGGCTCGAGGGCCGCGGCATCCCATTTGCCGAGGACCCCCAGCCACCAGACGAAGTCACGTCCACGATAACTTCGGGGAGGACGGTCGTGCGGGCCAACCGAAAGGTAAACACGCTTTCCGGCACGCAAAAATTCATCTGCGATCTGCGCCCCCGAAGATCCTGCCCCGACCACCAGCACCGCACCCTCAGGCAGTTGCTTGGGATTGCGGTAGGCGCTGGAATGGATCTGCGTGATTCCTGTATCTTCAGGAACCACGGCTGGAATGACAGGGCATTGGAAAGGTCCGGTGGCGGCAACCACGCTGTTGGCTTCGATCACGCCATCCGACGTTTCGACATGGAAGCCTGGCCGGCCAACATTCCTTCGCACTTCCTTGACCTCCACGCCACAGCGGATGGGGGCGGCGATCTTTTCTGCGTAAGCGACAAAATAGTCCGCAATCCTCTCCTTAGGGGGAAAGGCATCGGGATCGATATCAGAAAACTCCAGGCCCGGAAATCGATCATGCCAGGCCGGACCATTGGCAACCAGAGAGTCCCATCTTTCCGAGCGCCAGCGCTCGGCGATCCGGTGTCGCTCCAGAACGAGGTGAGGCACGCCGCAGTTGCTCAGGTGCTCGCTCATGGCCAGGCCGGCCTGGCCGCCGCCAACAACAAGCGTCTCTACTTTTTCAGTTGACATTGTCCTGGTCCTTTTCTGGCTTTCAAAGTTGGGCCTTTGCTAGCGTGCTGCGTTAAGAATGTGTGCATTTTTCGTTCATATTGCCTAAGCGAGTCACTTTATGAAAATAGTCATTATTGAGTTATTGATTCGGATTTTCCGAACATGCGCGAAATATAATACGCCAAGACGAAAGGCAGGTGAATGGCAGCAAGTCGATCAAGCTGATCGGGGATATGCAATCATCAGCACCGATTTTTGGGTGGTCTACGCTGGGCATCGCCATGCGCGAGAACTCGATAGGCTAGACACCGGCGATGCGCTACCATTCCGTCGCGAGGTCGCACAGTTAAAAACGATTGATTGGAGTTAAGTATGAAACCGGTAGCCGAAGGCGAACGCATAGTCGTCAATATTCATGAAGCGGAGTTCGAGCCGTTAGTCACTGATCGAGGTGAGAACGATGGAAACGTCTTGCAGCTCGATCGCAGCAAGCCGCTCGGGGTTGGAT
This sequence comes from uncultured Gammaproteobacteria bacterium, assembly GCA_937984095.1. GTDB lineage: Bacteria > Pseudomonadota > Gammaproteobacteria. The sequence continues at coordinate 1,483 of CALJYH010000016.1, forward strand.
TTAATGTTTACAAGATGGATCCTGGCTATACCACGATTCCACATGAACACCGCGGTAATGAAGAATTTTTAATTATCAGCGGTGATTTAACCGACAACGATGGTACGGTTTACCGCGAAGGTGACCTGGTTTGGTTAAAAGCCGGAACTCAACACTGCTCCTACACTAAAAATGGTTGCATTATTGTCGAGTATATCGAAGCGGCAGAGTCTTCGCTTTAGGCTTCCTTGATCATACGGAAGAGTTCGTCTTTTAAATACAGACGGACCTTTTTGCGCTCTTCTAAGTATTCATCAGAAGTATTTTCGATTCCGGTTTCGATTCGATGCACCTCGTGATCGACTTCGTGGTATTCGTCGAACAGCCTGGCAAAATGCTGATTAGTCATTTTCAGATTATGGATAGCGTCTTTGTGCTCGGGTAGTTCGTGCACCAGGTCGTGTTTCTCGGTCAACATGCATCTGTCCTCGCTTAACTCTCAATTTTTTCGGCGCAATTGACGCAGTGTGCCGTGAAAGGCAGCAGCTCGAGCCTGGCGGTAGGGATATCTTCACCACATTCTTCGCAGCGAAAATAGGTACCGTTTTCAAGACGGTGTAAAGCGAACTTGATCATCTCCAGTTCCTGCTCAGAACTGTTACCGAGCGATTCAAGCACCTCGTCATTTTCGCGTTCGCTCGCTTGCTCACTCCAGTCGGCCGTCATGCCCTCATGCCGAATGTCCCGGTCGATCGAATTGATACGATGAGTTACTTCTTTTTTTAACGCAATTAATTTCTTTTTGATGTCTTTCTCGTCCAAGGGTATTCGCTCCCAATTCCAGTTCAGGAAAACCTGTAAGTCTAGAAATTTGATTAATATGAATTCTTAAATTATCGACAGATTATCTATAATAACCTTGATATAAAACAATTTAGTAGTCGATCTGTGCATGCTGCGGTAATTTTTTAGGCGCACGACTCTCGATGTAAAAAACCAGCAAACCGCTGAAAATTATTAAGCCGCTGCCGATAAAGGAAATCCAGTCGGGCCAGTCACCCCACAGATAAAAGCCAACCATCAGTGCGAAAGGCAGGGAGGCATATTCGAAAGGCGCCACCGCTGTGGCTTCCCCTAAACGATAGGCCTGTGAAATCAGGTAGCCGCCAAACGATACCAAGACCCCACACAACAGGAGTAGTTGCAGTTGGGCGATGTTGGGCCAACTCCAGGCGCGCAACAGGAAACCGATTGCCTCGTTATCGTAAGTGTCGAACCTGCCATCGCCGATAGCCAGGCCGACAATAGAGCTGATGACGATGAAAGCGAGCTGGATGTAAAAGGTTAGGGCGCTTGCCTTTTCATGCATGCCTAGCTTGCGTGTCATCATGGTCATCACGGCATAGGACAGGGCCGCAAGGACTGGCAACAGGCTGATTGTTCGGAAAACTTCGCTGCCCGGGCGCAGCATAATGATGACGCCAACCAGGCCCGCGAAGATGACCAGCCAACGCAATAGTCCGACCCTTTCTCCAAGTACGGGTTGTGACAATATGCAGATGAATAGCGGTGCCGTGTAAAACAGCGATACCGTCTCGGCAAGCGGCATCACCGCCAGTCCGAGGAAGAAAAACATATTCGCCAACACCAGCATCGAACCACGAATAAAGTGCAGCAATGGTCGACGTGTTTTTAAAGTCTGCAAACCGCCTTCGAGATAAACAAAAACAAAAACCAGGGCCATCGCGAAAAAGCCACGCAGCAACATAATTTCATGTAGCGGCAGCCCGGTACTCAGCCATTTTATTATCGAATCGCTGACGGTTAAGAATGCCAATGCCGCTACCAGGCATAAGATACCCTGGGTATTTCGATTGAGTGTTTTCAGGTTGATCAAACCTGACGTCTCGAATCTCTCGATTGCCAGGTCACGGGGTTCATAAGCCTTCGTAACCCTGTAACACGTTGACTGCGATAATACCGATTTCCTCGATCGCGTAGCCACCTTCCATGACGAATAGCGTTGGCAGACCGAGGTTCGCGATGGTTGCGCCGTAGCGTTTGAAGTCGTCACTGGTGAGCTTGAAAAATGAAATTGGATCATGTTCGAAGGTATCGACCCCGAGCGAAATCACCAGTGCATCAGGCGCATAATTCCTGATCTTGTGGCAAGCATTATCGAGGGCCGACCCCCAGGTTCCGAAATCAGTGCCAGGGCCGAGGGGGTAGTTATGATTGAATCCTTCTCCAGTGCCTTGTCCGATTTCGTCGTTATAGCCAAGAAAATGGGGAAAAGCGTCACGGGGATCACCGTGCAGCGACAGGAACATGACGTCGCTACGATCGTAGAATATCGCCTGGCTGCCGTTGCCGTGATGAAAGTCAACGTCTAGCAACGCCACTCGCGATGCACCCTGGTCGATGAAAGCCTGTGCAGCGACCGCGGCATTGTTGATGAAACAGTAACCACCGAACATATCGCTGGCGGCATGGTGTCCGGGTGGGCGGCAGAGTGCAAATGCTTCCCCTGCACCGTCTCGAATTGCAGCCTGTGCCGTCAATGCTACATTGACACTGGCACGTGTTGCTTCCCAGGTGCCATTGGAGATTGCAGTTTCAGCGGCAAGCGCGTAATAGCCGAGCTTGCCATCGATATGGTGCGGAACTCGCTGTTGCATGCCGCGGGCCGGCCAGCAGGTTGCGATCGCCTCACCCTTGTAGCCGGCAGCTTCCCATTCACTCCAGCAGGTTTCGAGGAAGTGGATAAACTCCGGATCATGGATGCGGGTGACCGCGTCGATGTCGAATTGGTCCGGGGCGATGACAT
>CALJYH010000017.1 GCA_937984095.1 uncultured Gammaproteobacteria bacterium
CATCGCCTGCGAAAAAGTGGTCAACGCGACCGGGTACCGGGTGAACGAGGTTGGCAACATGCTCGGCGTGACCCATCCGGTTACCTCGATGGAGCATATGTATTTCCTGACCGATACCATGCCGGAGCTCGAGGCGCTCGACTTTCGGGTGCCCATCATCCGTGATCCCGGGGATGACTTCTACAGTCGCCAGGAAAAACTGGGGTTGCTGGTCGGAGTATACGAACAAGACTGTCATACCTTTGGCATGGACGGAATCGATCCGGATTTCACCCAGGCGCTTTGCCCTTCCGATCTCGATCGCTGTCTCGATAACATGGAACACATATTCGAGCGACTGCCCGCACTGACCGAAGCGGGTATCCACACGGTCATCAACGGTCCGATAACCTACACCATCGACGGGGCACCGCTGATTGGGCCTGTTCCAGGTCTGGAAAACGCTTACTGCGCAATCGGCCTGCGTGCCGGTATCGGTGAATCCGGTGGCCACGGCAAGTTGCTCGCCGAAATGATCGTGCATGGCGAGTGCGAATGGGATGCCTGGTTTCTCGATCCTCGACGTTTCACCCAGTACGCCAACACCGAGCATACCTGCCTGAAGGCGATCGAGGATTACCAGAACGAATTTCATTATCACATGCCGCATGAGCACCGCCCCGCATCCCGTCTGGCGCGCACCACGCCGCTCTATCCGGTGCTTGATCAATTGAACTGTGCCTGGGGTGTTGTCAATGGCTGGGAACGCGCCCTGTTTTTCAAACCGGATGCCGATTTCGTTGACGAGCACAGTTACCGGTTTACTCCGACCAAAGCCGTGGTTGCAGCAGAAGTTAGACAATTGCAGCAGCATGTCAGCATCATGGAAGTATCCGGATTCAACCGCTATGAAATCAGTGGTGACGGTGTCGAAGCATTTCTCGATCAGATGATTTGTGGCCGCCTGCCAACCGAGATCGGCAAGCTCGGACTATGTTACCTGCTCACTGAAAAGGGCTATATCCTGAGCGAGGCCACCCTGGTAAAGCTTGGCGAGAACCGCTACTGGTGGGGATCGGCCGCAGCCGCCGAGTGGCACGACCGTGACTGGCTGAATCGATTCAAACCCGATTCGGTCACGATCACAGAAATGGCAAACAGCCATACTATCCTGGTCGTGGCGGGACCGAAATCACGTGCCCTGTTACAGTCGGTATCGCCACGTTGCGACTGGTCCAACGCGGCTTTTCCGTGGTTACGCAGTCGCAAGATGTTTATCGGTCATGCCGAAGTGATCGCGATGAGTGTCAGTTTTTCGGGCGAACTTGCCTATGAATTGCACGTGCCGAATGAGCAGCTTTACCTGGTATGGCAGGTATTGAACAATGCCGGTAAAGCTTTCGATCTCGGTTATTTCGGGCTTTACGCGACCGAGTCGATGCGCCTCGAAAAAGGCTACCTGCACTGGAAGGCAGACCTGATTTATGAACACAATCCACTCGAGGCGCGACTCGATCGTTTCGCTAAAATGGATAAGGCCAGTTTTATCGGCAAACAGGCCCTGCTCGAGCAAATCGAGCGTGGCCCGCGTAAGCTGCTGGTATCGATGACGGTCGATTGCGATATCGCCAGCGCCCATGGTGGTGATCCTGTGTTTGCAGACAATCAACAGATAGGATCGGTGACATCAGCGGGCTATGGTCATCGTGTTGCAAAAAATATTGCCTACGCTTACGTCAATCCGGATGCAGCTGCAGTTGGTACCCGGCTCAGTCTCGGAATTCTCGGCGATAAATACGATGCGGTCGTGGTGGATCCGATACTATATGATCCCGAAAACCAACGGGTACGATCATGAACAAGCCGGTCAGATCAAAACGACGCAGGGGTGGCAGTCGTGAGGCAATGCTCGCAAGACGCAGCAAACCGCCAGCGATCAATCCGGCACCCGCCGGCCCAACCGGCGGACAGTATCGACCGTTAACCGATACCCAGGTTGAACAAATTTACGAAACCTCGATTCGAATGCTGGCCGAGCTTGGCATGGGAGATTCGCCACAGGCTCTGACCGACCAGGCGCTCAACTGCGGCGCGACCATAAACGACCTCGGCCGCCTGTGCTTTTCGCAGGACATGGTCGAGGATATTATCGACGGCGCCTGCAAATCCTTTATATTTTATGGCCGTGACGAAAAATACAGTTTCGAAGTCGGTGGCGATCGTGTCTACTTCGGTACCGGCGGCGCCGCGGTGCAAACCCTGGATCTCGACTCTCACCTTTATCGTCCATCGACATTGGAAGATTTATTCGGCTTCACACGTCTCGTCGATACCCTGCCGAACATATCCTGGTTTACCCGCTGCTGTGTTGCCACCGATGTACCCGATATCCTCGAGCTCGATGTCAATACCGCCTATTGCCTGATGCGCGGCACGCAAAAACCGGTCGGCACCAATTTCACCATTGGCGAGCATGTCGATCCAATTGTCGATATGTTTGACTGGATAGCCGGTGGCGATGGAAAGTTTGCCGAGAAACCGTTTTGCAAAGCGCACATAAGCCCGATAATTTCACCGATGCGCTATGGTGAAGACGCCTTCGACGTCGCCCTGGCCAGTATTCGGCGCGGTATGCCGATTAACGCCATTGTAGCCGCCATGTCAGGGGCGACTTCACCCGCGACCATTGACGGTATGCTCGCAGCGTCATTTGCCGAGACCCTGGCAGCGCTGGTCATGGTCAATATTTTTGCACCCGGTTACCCGATGATATTTTCCAACTGGCCTTTTGTCATCGACTTACGCACCGGTGCGTTCTGTGGCGGCGGCGGAGAAATTTCGATTCTGAACGCGGGCGCCGCCCAGCTGGCGAATCATATCGGCGTTCCCTCCGGTGTCGCCTCGAGCATGTCTGATGCCAAAGCGGTGGACGCGCAAATGGGGATGGAAAAGGCCTTGTCCTCGCTCGCCTGTGGATTGTCCGGTGCCAACATGGTTTACGAATCTTCGGGCATGATGGCAAGCCTGCTCGGCGTTTCTTTCGAGGCCTTCCTGCTTGACAACGAAATGTTGTCGCACGTCTACCGCATGATTCGCGGGATCGAAGTGACTGAAGAAACCCTGGCTTTCGAAGCGATGAAAAATGTGATTACCGGTGAGGGTCACTTCATTGGTGAAACCCAGACCATGGAAGCGATGGAGCGTGATTACTTTTATCCGAAACTGGGTGATCGCCTCGAACCGACGACCTGGGCCGAAGATGGAGCACAGGATGCCGCACAAAGAGCCAACCAAGAAGTTCGCGAGATACTATCTCGACATCAACCGAATTACATCGACCCGGTGGTCGATGCAAAAATCCGAAGTAAATTTAACATCCTGTTACCCTGATAACCCGCCTGGTCACAAGATGCCCACTTGCACGGGAATGGCGCTCTCCAGGTGTTACTTTTTCAACTGGACTAACGGCGGGAATAATTCGAACTCGCGCAGGCTTTCAGCCAGAATCGCGGTAAAACTGTTTTTAAGTCGACCTTCGGTAAACACATTCTGTATGTCCATCACATCGAAATAACGATGCGCCTCGTAGTTTGGATTCCACAGAATTAACGGACACTGCTGTTTAGAATAAATCGCGGTGCCCATGCCCTTGTGGATCGAGCGGACTTCGATTTCGCCAGATTCTTCGTTTTCGTTCAGATAAAGGCAGGAATTGACTTCGACCTCAAAAATCTTTTCGAGAGCAGAGCGTGGATGAATTTCGCCAATGACATGAACCATGCGGGTAACGTCGGCATCCGGATCAACCAGGTTGAAAGGACCTTGGACGTCATCGCGAGCAAACCTGTAACTGTCATCCTGGAAGATAATTTTACCGATAACCAGCACATTCTCGATAATGTTGGCTGCATAGTATTTTGATATGTCGTGGAATATGTCTTCCATGCGGGTCCCGGTTTTTGCAGGTCCTTAGTCGCCTGTTACTAGTGGATGAAGATAATACTTAGGAGTATAGAAGAACGCCACGCTTTAACAGTCAAAAAATGGCAACTGCCGCAAGATCATCAGTCATTGCGCGAATCCACGACAGTTGCTAGATTCTGGTTTTTACCCGAAACGAGATAACCATGCCAGGGGGGAAATCTAAGTTCTGTTTATCGCGCGCCGAAGCTGCGCATTTTGAACCGATGCACGGATACCGTGACTGGCTCAAGATTCGCGACCTGGTCCTGCGCGATGCAACCCATGGCGCAATCGATGTCTGAGTTTTTTAAAACCCATGCTGTCGAAACCGATCCCCTGATCGGTGAAGCATTGACAAACGAACTGCAGCGCCAGCAGACACAGATCGAACTGATTGCATCGGAAAACATTGTTAGTCGAGCGGTACTCGATGCGCTTGGGCATCCGATGACCAATAAAACGCTCGAGGGTTACCCGGGTAATCGCTTTCACGGCGGTGGTGAATTTGTCGATGTGGTGGAGCAGGCGGCGATCGATCGCGCCCGCGAATTGTTTGCCTGCGACTACGTCAACGTGCAACCGCATTCAGGCACCCAGGCAAACCAGGCGGTATTTTTTGCGACCCTAAAGCCGGGTGATAAAATTTTGAGCCTTAATCTTGCCGCCGGGGGTCACCTTAGTCACGGTGCCAGTCCCAATCAGTCCGGCCGCTGGTTTGATGCGCACCACTATGGGGTCGACAAGGAAACCGGGCTCATTGACTACAAGGCGGTCGCGCGTATGGCCGGTGAAATTCGACCCGCGTTATTGATTGCCGGTGGTTCGGCGTATCCGCGCTGTATCGATTTTGAACGATTGCGTCATATCGCGGACTCGGTCGATGCCCTTTACCTGGTTGATATGGCACATTTTGCCGGCCTGGTGGCCGCCGGCGTTCATCCTTCCCCGCTGCCCCATGCCGACATCGTAACCTGTACCACCACCAAAACCATGCGCGGTCCGCGTGGTGGCTTAATTCTGGCGCGTGATGCGAGCTGGGCAAAACAACTCCAGTCGGCCGTTTTCCCGGGCGTACAGGGCAGCCTGCACAGCCAGGTCATCGCCGCCAAGGCGGTGTGTCTCGGTGAAGCCCTCGGTAACGGTTTCAAACGCTATGGGAAACAAGTCGTTGAAAATGCGCGCATGCTGGGCCAGACGTTATCGGAGCATGGTATAAAACTGGTTAGTGACGGCACCGACACCCACATGGTGCTGCTCGATTTTTCAGTACCTGGCCTGAAAGGCCAGCAGGTTCAGGACGGTCTAGCCCAGGTTAACCTCACCTCGAACAAGAACCCGATTCCTTTCGATTCGACAAAGCCCTCCGAATGGGCGGGACTGCGTCTCGGGGTTGCCGCCGCAACCACGCGCGGTCTGCAGGTCGAAGATTTCAAATTGCTTGGTGAGATAATTGTGCGAACCATCGAGCGCTGCGAACAGAGCTCGGATAACCAGACTCGGGAGGACCGGGACAAGGTCCTGGAGTTATGTGAGCGTTTCCCGATCTACCGCTAAGACCACTTACCATTCTGGGAAAATTGCGTTTTCAGGAAATCCATCTGATCGGCGAGAATGTTCTTGTTCGCAAGGTAGAAAAACTCGTAGCGATTCGGAACGAACGGAACCGCAAGCAGCTGCATACCGGCTTCCTCTGGAGTGTGATTCGCTTTTCGATGATTACAACGCTTGCACGCGGTAACGACATTGGTCCAACTATCGGTACCACTGCGTGACACGGGCAGAATGTGATCGCGCGATAGGTTATCCGCTAGGAACTCGCCACCACAATACATGCACAGGAACTGATCGCGGCGGAACAGGTAACTATTGACCAGCGGTGGTACAAACTCGTTAAGCTTGATGCTGCCGTCACTGGCCAGGATACTCGGTAACGCTAGCACCGATTGCCGGCCCATGCGGTTAATGCCGCCCCTGATTTCAAACGCGTTTTCCCCCAAAGCCCAGACCACCTGGTCCTTTACCACCAGCGTTGCGGCTTCTTCGCGCGAAATCCAGTCAATCGGCATCCCGGCTTTGTTCAATCTAAGGATTTTTGCATTCCTCATCGCTTTATTATGCCTTACAAATTCGTCAGGTAAACCCCTGATTTCATGACCAAATTCCACGATTCCTGCTATTTTCACGAGCGTCAGCACAGATCCGCAAATTCAGGTTCAGATACAAGTATAGAAAATGCTTTCGCAATGACCACAATTTTGCTTAGATTGCCGCGTTATTGTTACAGCTTAATAACTCCGGGGAGAGGTTCCATTGGATATATCTGGGGCACAGGTTATAGTCGACGGCAGTGACTCACTGGACACTGCCAAATCCCGAAAATTCCAGGGACTGATTAAGTCATGAGGTGTTTCCCGTTCGCGCTCTATGACGCGTTTTCTGCCACTGCCTTCGGCGGCAGCCAGGCTGCCGTGCTCATCGACGCGAAATCAATCAACACTGCCGAACGACAGCAGATCGCGCGTGAGATTGGCATGCCGGCAACAGCCTTTGTCGACAGTCTTGACGAAGACTGGATCGAGGTTCAGTTCATGTCGACCGTGATGGAATTGCCAATGTGTGGGCATGGCACCATCTGCCTGCTGACACATATGCTCGAATCAAAGCGCATTAGTCTGGATAAGCAGTTGACGCGACAAGTCGAGTTACGTTTACCCAAATCGAATGCGAGTGTAGGTTTGAGTTTGCGCGATGATGGTCGTTACCAGGTGATGCTGGACATCACGCCGCCACGCTTCGAACCGCCACCACCTCATACCGGGGGCTTGCTAAAAGTGCTTGGCCTCGAAGCCGATGCACTCGCGTCTGATTTACCGCTCGAAACCGCTCGCGGTGATTTCGTTCACCTGGTGGTACCCCTGACCGGACTGGATGCGATGCAAGCGATTCAGCCCGACTTCAACGGGATGATCGAATTCTGCCGCGCCTACGGTATCGAAACGATCGCGGCATTCTGTACCGAGGTGGAAGATGCAAATAACAGGATTCACGTGCGCGATTTTTGCCCGGCGGTCGGGGTTAGTGAATCCGCCGCCGCAGGTACCACCAATGCCGCATTGACCAGTTACCTGGTGCGTCATGAACTAACACCCACAAATACAGACCTGATCACAATAAATGCCGAACAGGGACTCGAACTTGGGCGACCAAGTTCGATACAATCCCGTGTTACCCTGACCAACCAGAAAATTGCCAGGCTACAGGTGGGCGGTGTCGCAACCCGTGTCCTGGATGGTCATGTTTATCTATAGGTAAAATCATGCAACCCAATCTTGAAAATCTGTTCCAGGACGCATTGGTTTGGGATGCACACGCCGGTGTATTTCCAAGCCCGGCGGTTGACCTGAACCTGTTGCAGGAATGGCTCGATTGCGGGGTCAATTACCTTAGCATCAATGTTGGTTTTGACGTCATGGACTGGCAGGACACCCTCGCTACGCTCGCTGCCTATCGCCACTGGGTGCTAGCGAACAACGATCGTTTCGTGCTGATTGGCGACGCTGCCGATATTGATCGGGCGCGCAAGAAAAACAAATTTGCACTGAGTTTCGATATCGAGGGCATGAACGCGCTCAACGAAGATATAAATATGGTCGCTGTCTACCATGCACTCGGCGTGCGCCAGATGTTGTTCGCCTACAACCTTAACAATGCTGCCGCCGGAGGCTGTCATGATCGAGATACCGGCCTGACTGAGTTTGGTAAACAGGTGGTTCGTGAAATGAATCGCGTCGGCATGATTGTCGACTGCTCACACGCGGCCTACTCCACGACCATGGACATCATGCACGAATCGAGCAAACCGGTCGTATTTTCACATTCCAATCCGACCGCCATCTGGGAGCATCAGCGCAATATTACCGACGCGCAGATCAAGGCCTGTGCCGCGACCGGAGGTGTTATCGGTGTCAATGGCATGGGAATTTTTCTCGGTGACAACGACATCAGCAATGCAACCCTGATGCGCCATATCAATTATCTCGCCGACCTGGTCGGCTGTGAACATATCGGTTTCGGTTTCGACTATTCACCAAAAGTGGATGTCGATATCGGGGTAATATTACGCAGTAGACCCGACTACTGGCCAGCAGGCCAGCAATACGATACCCCGGCAATAAAACATGCCGGCCCACAACAGCTACATGAGCTGGTGGAAAATCTATCTGCCATCGGGTTTGGCGACGATGATATTCGCGGCATTCTCGGAGACAATTTTCGCCGCGTCGCTGCAATCGCCTGGCAGGGATATTCAAGCTGATTCAAGCTCCGTCACTATGTGGCGGTGGCTTTAAACAAAGCTTTAACTCTGCTATTTCCTGCCGTAGAGATGCCATCTCCTGATGCAGATCCGCCTCGATGTGATCCCGGGCTTCGTGCATCGCGTCCATGGCCTGCTGCGACTCTTCTTCGCTAAAGCTGTGCATGGCATTGACGATGATGGCGATAAACAGATTCAGCATGGTGAAAGTGGCGATCAGGATAAAGCAGACAAAAAATACCCAGGCAGCCGGATGCACTTCCATCACCGGGCGCACTATCCCCATCGACCAGCTCTCCAGGGTCATGATCTGGAACAACGTGAACAACGACTCTCCAATGCTGCCGAACCATTGCGGGAATTCAGGGCCGAACAGCTTGGTCGCAATCACCGCGAACACGTAGTAAATCAACAACAACACCAGCGCGATTGAACCCAGACCCGGAATGGATTTTAACAATGCTCCCACCACACGCCGCATCGACGGCACCAGTGTCATCAGGCGCAGTACGCGCAACACCCGCAGTGCCCGCAACACGGCAAAGGGCCCACTCGCGGGCACGAGTGCAATTCCAACCACGATAAAATCAAAGATGCTCCAGGCATCGCGAAAGAATCCAAGTCGGTGAGCAAAGATTCGCAGCAGAATTTCGATTACGAACACGCTTAGAATCAAGTGGTCAAGGGTAAGCAAAAGCGTTCCGTAGTTGTCCATTGCAGACGGTACGGTTTCAAGGCCAAGGATGATCGCATTGATCACAATCAGAACCATGATGCTGTTTTGCACCCTGGGCCCTTCCACCCAGTTACGTATAGCAGCGCGTAATCCTGTTTGCGGTGATTCGTTTGATTGATTCATTTTAAACTCGAAAAAAATATCCGTTATCCAAAGGTGGCAGTCTGACGCAAATTTTCAATGCGCCCGAAAAACAGGCTCCTGCTAATGCGCATCTTGTCCCCGTTTTTCCCATTTTTTTAGATTGCGGTAATCGCGGTGGGACCTGCCGCGCAAACCCAGTTTGATAGCGAGCCACAGAAACGGATTAGGCGCATGCAGGTATTGCGGCATCAGGTTGAAATCGTACAGTTTGGGAATTAGCTCCCCCCCCTGCTCGACAATCATCACATTCTTGGAGCTTATATCGAGATCATGCACTCCGTTCGTCTCGGCCATCCGCACAATATGATATCCAGCATCCAGTACTTCTCGAGGTAAATGACCCATTTCGATGATTAAATCCTTCAAGCTGCGACCGGATACATACTCCTGGATCATGCAATGCGTATATTCACTAGATGACGGGTACACTCGATAGGGCCGCGCAATATATTTTTTTATTTCGTTTAAGTCATATAGTGATTTATTGCGTCCAAATTCAAATTCAGCGATATCGATATCATATTTATCCCGGTATTTTTGAGCTACCTCTTTGCGGTAGGTTTTTACAATTACAGTGTCTTTGTCCAGCATCGCTTCAAACACATGTGACCGCGCACCTTTACCCAGGTAACCCTTGATCTGGATTTCCGCCGGAAGCGAGAGTGATTCCTGTATCTCGTCTATACCTTGTGTATCGGGTTTACCCATTTAAATTCGGTTCTATATTTCGCATGCTGTCGATTAACCGTAAATTGCAGAAGGCGGATAGTCTCACGAATAACCCGTTAAGGAGGAGTCGTTATTTTCATTGCCAATACCCGGCAATAGTCCCCGGGCACTGGGATGGTGACATGCAGCAGGATTTTAATGCAACTGGAAAATTGGGGCTAAGCCTCAAATATAAACGACCCTGCCAACGGTTCAAAGTATTCTCGTAATATCAAAATAAAGTCGACCCCGAATTTTCGATCAAACCCACTGCGATCGATCGTTTACGTTGACATATCCCACGTTTGCCAACTAGCATGCCCGCGACAGGAAAATACAATTAATGATAAAAGGCCTTCATCGATTTCTTGGCCCCAGGGTTTCTTCACAAATTAGTTGGCCTACCAGGCTATCGGAATTGATCGAGAATGAACACCGGGATCCGGGCTTATTTAAAGGGCGTTACTCAGTTGAAACAAAACCTAAAGCTAAAAACCTTCATTAGAAAAGCCCGTTTTTTAGGCTCAAAATACTATTGCCCTATCTGTGCTTCAAAGGTAAGGAAATTTCGACCGTATGGTTTCAAGTTCCCGGTTCTAACCGAAAAAAATATCATCGGCGGTGGGTATCGTTTAAACGCTCAGTGCCCGGTATGTAAATCTACGGACAGGGAAAGACTGCTCTACCTCTATTTATCAAACAAAACGAGCCTCTTTACAGAGCAAGTCAAGCTGTTGCATGTGGCTCCTGAACCTGCATTAAGTGCTTTTATAGAAAAGCATTCCAACATCGATTATTTAACCGCTGACATTAACTCCGACTCCGTCATGGTTAAGATGGATATCACTGAAATCGATTATCCCGACAAATCATTCGACGTCATTATTTGCAACCATGTGTTGGAACATATTATTGACGACAGCAAGGCAATGAGTGAATTACATCGAGTTTTAAAATCGGGGGGTTGGGGCATATTGCAAGTCCCGATGTCTTTATCTCTAACTACCACCTACGAGGATTTTTCGATTACCGATCCGACGGAAAGAGAACAGGTGTTCGGGCAGTCAGATCACGTAAGAATCTATGCAGTGGATTATCTGGACAGACTCAGGGATGCTGGATTTCAAGTCAATCCATTTGAATGGTGGACCGATAAGGCATTTGCCGACTCGAACAATAAGCATGGATTACTCCAGGATGAATGTATATTCGTGGTCAGAAAATCAGAATAATAGCAGGATCAATCCGGTCTTTTAGCAGCCCTCACAGCGCGGAACTCCCGTGCGGGCTCCCGCACTTATTGCCACCAAGTGATTACGCCCGCCCGACAAGCCTTCAACTAGTCTCACAGAATCTTGCTATAGGCGTCTCTGGTGGCGGCATGCTCATTGACTTCGAGGGCGAAAAAGTCGATCCGGAGCATGGTTATTGCCCTCCATCGAGATCGGCTCCGCCGTAAGCGATACCGCTGAGACGTGCCATGTCGGCGTTAAAGGTGGTTAAATCGTCACGGGAAAACTGGCTCAGGTGATCGTGCCCCGCAGCCCGCGCCAGTACCGCCATCAAGTCCACCGCGGCACCGAAAAACCGGGCCAGACGCTCGGCTGCTTCGTCGATCGGCAGGCGCGCGCGCAGATGCGGTTTTTGCGTGGCAATCCCGACCGGACAATTGTTGGTGTGGCAGGCGCGCATACCGAGGCAACCAATAGCCTGGATCGCGGCGTTGGATACCGCGATAGCGTCGGCACCGAGCGCCAACGCCTTGGCAAAATCGGCCGGGTGGCGCAGACCACCGGTAATAATCAGCGTCACCCCGTCGGCATCGCAACGATCGAGATGCCGGCGCGCACGCGCCAGTGCCGGGATTGTGGGAACCGAAATATTGTCGCGAAAGATCAACGGCGCAGCACCGGTACCGCCACCGCGGCCATCGAGAATGACGTAGTCGACGCCGATCTCGAGCGCCGCGTCGAGATCTTTTTCAATATGTTGCGCCGACAGCTTGAAGCCGACCGGAATACCGCCGGTATGCTCGCGTACCTCGGCGGCGAAATCGCGGTATTGATCGAGCGATGTCCAGTCCGGAAAACGTGCCGGAGAAATGGCCGCCTGGCCCTCGGGCAATTCACGCACCTCGGCAATCTTGCCCTTGACCTTGTCGCCCGGCAGATGCCCGCCGGTACCGGTCTTGGCGCCCTGACCGCCCTTGAAATGAAATGCCTGGGTTTTTTCAACCTTGTCCCAGGAAAAACCGAAGCGCGCCGATGCGAGTTCGTAGAAGTAACGCGAATTGGCCGCCTGCTCTTCCGGCAACATGCCGCCTTCGCCGGAACATATGCCGGTGCCGGCAAGCTCCGCGCCCTTCGCCAGCGCCGTCTTGGCCTCCTCAGACAGGGCACCGAAACTCATGTCGGAGACGAACAGCGGGATATCGAGCCGCAGCGGCTTTTTCGCCTTCGGTCCGATGACCAGATCGGTGCCAACATCCTCGTCGTCGAGCAGCGGTAGCTTGTGCAACTGGCCGACGACAAACTGGATATCTTCCCACTTCGGCAACTGATCGCGTGGCACGCCCATGGCCGAGGCAGGACCGTGGTGCCCCATCTTGCTCAAGCCCTCGTTGGCAAGTTTGCGGATAAACTTGACGTAGGGTTCGTCAACGGTACCGGTCGGATCCTGGTAGGCTCCCTGGTAGCTGTTGCGTTGGTAGGGTTGAGGGTTGGCCTCGGCCCAGGCACTGATTTCGTCTTCGTCGACACAAACCTGGCCATCTTCGAGCCAGGCATTAAATTTTGGCAGCGTCTCACTATGGTTGTATTCACTGATGCCGGTATCCATGCGGTAATCCCACTGATGGACCCCACAAATCAGGTTATCACCAGAGACATAACCGTCGGCCATTAGCGCGCCACGGTGCGCGCAACGTCCGTAAAGTACACTAACCCGGTCATCGAAACGAACGATAACGAGGTCGACGCCAGCGACCAGCGCAGCTGTCGGTTGGCGGTCAGGTAACTTGTCCCATTCAATCAAGGCTGTTTTTTTCATATTCCTACCCTTATTTAAGATTTATCAATTTGCCCTTCGCGCAGCGGTATTTCCACGGCAAGCATAAGAATCAGGGGGGACAGTATACCTATTTAGTAATCTGCAATAGGTATACTGTCCCCTTAAACCGGTAGTTGCATTTTCAGCTAAACTATTCTTCTAGAGGAGCCCATTGTTATCAATGCAAAGTTAAGCCCGAAATCAGATTGATATGCAACCCGGCTTCAGGAGACCACATACTCGATGAAACTAGCTTACAAACTACTCGGCCTGGTGCTGCTAGTATCTACCGTTCAGGCAGATTCGATCACCACGATAAAACTCTCGAACCGTCCAGCCGAGGAAATCATACCGATTGTCAAACCTATGCTGGGCAGCAAAGACGCGATTACGGGCCAGGGTTATAAAATTTTCCTACGCTCATCACCGCAAACACTGGCGCAGGTAAAAGAGATGATCGATGCACTGGATATCGCCGCAAAAACACTGCAGATTTCTGTTTTCCAGGGCAGTACCCGGGGCCTCAGTGCACTCGGAATCAGTGGCGGTATTCAAGTTGAAAGTGGCGATGCAAGTGTCGACATTGGGACTAGCGCGAACAAAAACAGCGATGGCGGCGGCAGTATCACTTACAGCACCAATAACGGCAGCGGTAACATCAACAGCACTACTACCCGCATGCGCCTGGAAGACAATCCGATCCACCAGATAAGAGTCACCGAAGGTACCGAAGCTTATATAGAAACCGGCGAACAAATTCCCTATTTCTCAGGGACCAACTGGATCGTACCCGAAGCGTTTGTAGGCGGTATCGAGTACAAGGATGTGACTACGGGCTTTTACGTGCTGCCGCGTATCCATGGCGACAACGTCACGCTACAGGTCAGCCCGTTCAAGAATTCACAGGGTAATTCACGCGCTG
>CALJYH010000018.1 GCA_937984095.1 uncultured Gammaproteobacteria bacterium
TTAACTGCTTTGGTTATTAATATGAACGCATCACTGCTTCAGTGTGTGAGTTTGGAGAATCAAGCCCATCTACTCCATGTTTCGAGACTTACACGAAATTCGGTACGACGTTAGAGCCGTTACAAACTGTGGACTCAGGAACAGGGTGGTTTACGCCAGATAAAGCTGGTCCATGAAATCCACCTTAGATCAGAAAAGAATTTAGTAAGAATACAGATTTCGAAGGTGTGAAATAGGCTGAAAGCCCCGTCATTAGTGGGTTTGGTGGGCCCGGTTGGACTCGAACCAGCGACCAATGGATTATGAGTCCACTGCTCTAACCAGCTGAGCTACAGGCCCCCTGAGACTAACTTTCCCTAGCGTACTACTTGTACCTGTAAATTATCAGTCTGATGTCCGCTGCTGCGGGGTGGAAATAATAAATTGGTGGGCCCGGCAGGACTCGAACCTGCGACCAAGGGATTCACTGTACCCGATCATTTCTGAACGGAGCGGACTATCTCACCACCCACAATCGCGCGATTGCTCAGGGTGCGGGACGCTCTAGCCTGTTATTAAGAACACTTTAGTTCTCAGGTAGTCTCTGCACCTTCCAGAAGTGTACTTCTGGCTTGGCTCAGGGTTGCCTTCAGCCTGGCTGTTAAGGGTTCCCTGAATTCATCCCGTTCATCCTATATCTTTCGATATAGGCGCACCATAATTGATGAGTCCCCTGCTCTAACCAGCTGAGCTACAGGCCCACATAAGCGGCGTATTCTAGCATCATGAAACTGGGTCGTCTTGTGAATTCAATTACATACTGAAATAAAGCAGTATTCGATTGAGTAAATATTCATGATCCGTTAATGAAGTGCATTGTGTGTAACAAACCTCTGCGTGGCCGGCAGCGTAAATTCTGCTCTCGTGAATGTAAGAACCAGTCGGGGATCCTGTGAGAAATGCGGTTACGACAGGAATTACGCTGCCCTGGAGTTTCATCATGTGGAGCCAGGCAAAAAATCCTTTCAGCTGGATCTTCGGTCGCTGTCGAATCGCCAATGGTCGGTAATCGTGAAGGAAGCGGAGAAATGCATTCTGCTTTGCTCGAATTGTCACGCGGAATTGCACAATTCGGCTTGTTTTATGGGTTGATATAGCGACTTCCATATCGCGGTGGGGTGACGCGGAATTTTAGGAAAGTGTCCCCGCGGGTGCAAGGACGATTTATTGATTGGCTCCCGCGGTCCGACGTATCGGGATGACGACAAGTTCCGGAAGATCCCCGCTTGCGCGGGAATGACTTTTGGTTAATTTGTATTACCGCCCTGATTTGGGAGATCCCCGTTTGCACGGGGATGACTTCAAATAGCGGGGGATGACTTTTTTACTGAATCCCGCGGTCGAGCCGCGGGATGACAGTTGTTACGGGGCGACAGATTAGTCGGCGTCGATGAAGCTGCGTAGCTGCTCGGAGCGGCTGGGGTGGCGCAGTTTGCGCAGGGCCTTGGCTTCGATCTGGCGTATGCGTTCGCGGGTTACGTCGAACTGCTTGCCGACTTCTTCGAGCGTGTGGTCGGTGTTCATATCGATACCGAAACGCATGCGCAGTACCTTGGCTTCGCGCGGGGTCAGGCTCGACAGGATTTCACGGGTCGATTCGGACAGCCCAGCGTTGGTGGCGGTGTCGGCTGGCAGCAGCACGTTGGTGTCCTCGATGAAATCGCCCAGGTTCGAATCTTCGTCGTCACCAATAGGTGTCGCCATCGAGATCGGCTCCTTGGATATTTTGAGTACTTTGCGCACCTTGTCTTCGGGCAGATCCATACGCTCGGCCAGTTCTTCCGGCTGCGGGTCACGCCCCAGTTCCTGCAGCATCTGGCGCGAGATGCGGTTCAGCTTGTTGATGGTTTCGATCATATGCACCGGGATACGGATAGTGCGTGCCTGGTCTGCGATCGAGCGCGTAATTGCCTGGCGAATCCACCAGGTCGCATAGGTCGAAAATTTATAACCACGGCGATATTCGAATTTGTCGACCGCTTTCATCAGGCCGATGTTGCCCTCCTGGATCAGGTCGAGGAATTGCAACCCGCGATTGGTGTATTTCTTCGCTATCGAAATAACCAGGCGCAGGTTGGCTTCGATCATTTCCTTCTTCGCGCGGCGTGCCTTGGCTTCGCCAATCGACATCTTGCGATTAATTTCCTTGATTTCGTGAATCGACAGGTTGGACGCCTTTTCGAGGTTTTTCAGGCGTTTCTGGTAGCGCAGGATTTCCTCTTTACAGCCCTCCAGTGTCCTGGCGTATTTTTCACCAGACTTCAGGTGGCTATCGATCCAGTTTAGATTGGTCTCGTTCGCCTTGAAGGTTTCGATGAAAGTCCGGCGCGGCATACTTGCCTGCTTCACGCAGATGTCAAGAATGGTACGTTCATTGGTGCGAATGCGGTTGATAACCTCTCTCAGGTTCAAACTGAGCTTGTCAATAAACAGCGGCAGCAGCTTGATCTCCATCAAATCGTTAACAGCGCGATTTATATTGCGCTCGTAACCTTTGGCGTCGCCCTTGGCAACACAGTTCATGGCCCGGTTAAAGGCACGTTCGATCTTGGTAAAGCGTTTTGCAGCCTCTTCCGGATCCGGACCGGTATCTTCGACGGCGGCATCATCATCATCGTCGCTGACCTGGGCTGCCGCCGGCAGTGGAATCGAATTGGGGTCTTCCGTCATATCGACAAAGCCGACCATTAGATCGCTTAGCTTGGCTTCGTCTTCGCGAACTTCGTTATAACGATCGAAAATCATGCGCATGGTATCGGGATAGCGCGCGAGTGAACTCATCGCCTGGTTCAGACCGTTTTCGATGCGACGAGCTATCTTGATTTCACCCTCGCGCGTCAACAGCTCGACCGTACCCATTTCACGCATATACATGCGTACCGGGTCCGTGGTGCGACCAAATTCACTATCAAGCGAGGCTAATGCCGCTGCCGCTTCTTCGGCAGCGTCTTCATCGGGTTCTGTTTCGGTGTCGCTGAGTAT